>JACDBQ010000649.1 GCA_013694845.1 Acidobacteriota bacterium | reverse complement strand
CGCCAGGACGCCCAGAAGGGCCGGACGCCGGTTTCGGCTTCAGATCGGTGGATGAGTCGGAGATCGCGCTGAAGGAGGGCTGAGTGCATCACGGCCTCGAGCAGGGCCACGACGCAATGCGGGTTCCAGCCCGACGAGCTCCCTCACTTCCGCTCGACGATCCAGATGTCTGCCTCGGCGCGCGCGGCGCCGTAATAGATCGTTCGGTTGTCGGGGCTAATCGCAAACATGTCGCTGGTAGAGGGCCCGGGCAGATGTACATCGACGACCGTACGTTTGCTTGTGCTCGTGTCCAGCACGACGAGCTCGGCGCCGTTCTTCGTGAAGTAAATCACGCGGCGACTGTCAGCCAGCCACTTCACAGCATACGTTGCGTCCGTAGCCGCCATCGTCAGCGTGAGGGTACGGAGGTCATAGACGCCGACCCCGGATGGGCGGCCGGCATCCGACAGGAGTTGTCCGGTCAGTCGACTCCCATCGGGAGACCAGCCGGTCGGCACGAAGTGCCTGCCCTCGGTCTGCGTCCGAGGCAATTGCGTCTCGGTCGATCCCGGCTTTGACTGCAGCGGCAGCAAAAACACGCCGCGCCCGGTATCGCCGCTATACGCAATCGCGTCACCCTTTGGTGAGATCTGGGGATAAATGGTACCGAGCGTTGCTCCCTCGATCTTTCGAAGATTGCCTCCGTCGATGCCGACGCTCCACGCCCCCCATTTGCCGTCCCGGTTCGAATAGAACACGAGTGAGCGGCCGTCCGGAGTGAAGATCGGCGCGCGATCACGCGACGGATCGTCGGTCACCTGGCGTATCTCACGCGCGGAGCCGATGAACAGATCCTCCTGGCGCTCGCCGATGCTGGAATACGCGACCTGTTTTCCGTCTGGTGATACGTCGCTGGGTACCCGAATGATGTTCCTCGTATCCAGCAAGCTCGGCGCGCCGGCGCGCAGATTCGCCGGGTCGAAGGGGATCGCCACCGGATTGATCGACCCGATGCGCGACCTGAAGACTAGTCGCGAACCATCTTTTGAAAACCGGGAAAGCGCCGCGGCGGCGGGTACGCCGACCGTCACCGGTTCAGGCGCTCCGCGCGCGCGCCCCGACGACTGATCGACCGAAACCCGCCACAGATTCATGGCGCCGCCGCGATCGCTGGAAAAGTAAACGAAACGGCCGTCGGGAGACCACGCCGGCGACCAATCGAGCGCAGGGTCGTTGGTCAGCGCCACGCGGCCACCGCCCCCGGCCGCCACGGTGTAGATGTCGCGCTGGCCGGCGATGTTGCTCCAGAACACGATGCGCTCGCCCGACGGTGACCATGACGGCTGAACCGCGTCCTCATCGACCAGCTTCCGCGGAACACCACCGCCGAGCGCGACGACATACAACGTGCTCTCGTCCTGGCGAGACGATGGGTCGACGATCTCTTCGGTCGTGAACGCGATCTGGTTTCCGTCCGGTGACCAGGCCGGATCGAAGCCGGCATCAGTGATGCGCCGCACCGATTCTCCGGTTGCCCCGGCAACGAAGATTCCCCCTAGGGTGTCAGACTCGTGAAACGCGATCAGCAACCCGTCTGGCGAGAACGCCGGTCCCGCTTCGTCTCGCTGCGGGTCGTTCAGGATTGCCGCTGCTTTCCGTCCGCCAACACGTTGGGTGTAAATGTCCCAGCTGCCGTTGACGCGCACCGAGTACGCCACGGTGCTGCCGTCGGGCGCCAGATCGGGCGAAGTTTCCTCCCCTGCGGCCTCGGTGATCCGTGTGAAGAAATGCCGGGGCGGTTCCGGAGCTTGTGGGACGGGTCTCAACCACCACGACGAGAGGGCGCCGGCGACGGCTATCGCGGCCACCGTCCAGGGCAGCCACACGGCCGGCGAACGTCGGGGAAGATCGGCCGCCGGCACGGCCGCCGACGTCGATGCCGAGGCGGTCGAGAGTGTCTCAAGCGCGAAAGCGAGATCGTTCGCTGACTGGAATCTGAGCTCGGGCGTCTTCTCGAGGCACCGCCGGACGATGCGGTCGAGACCGGGAGAGATGGCCAGGCGTTCCACGTCGAGCTCGCGAGGCTCCCTCGTCAGGACAGCCGTCATCGTATCGGCGGCGGTTTCCCCCTTGAATGCACGCACGCCGCAGAGCATCTCGTGTAGCATCGCGCCGAAGCTGAACATGTCCGTCCGGTGGTCGATGGCGTGGCCGCGCACCTGCTCCGGCGCCATGTAGCCGACGGTGCCGACGACGATCCCGGCATCCGTGGCTGCGCCAACGCCCTGCGTCACTTCAGCTTCCATGGGAGCGACTGACTTAGCCAAACCGAAATCCAGGATTTTGACTTGGTCGTCGCGCGTGACCATCACGTTCTCTGGCTTTAGATCGCGATGGACGATGCCGCGCGAGTGTGCGGCCGCCATCCCCCTGGCGATCTGCAGCGCACAGGCGACTGCGCGCCTCGGTGGCAGCGGACCACCGGCCAGGCGGGCGCGCAGAGTCTCTCCGTCCACCAGCTCGGTGACGACGAACACGGTCTCGCCGTCCCGCCCGAACTCGTGGATCGCTAGGATGTTTGGGTGCGAGAGCTTCGCGACGCTCAGTGCTTCGTGCTCGAATCTCGCAAGTGCGCCAGGGTCGGTGGCCTGGCCGGTCGGAAGCACCTTGATGGCGACGTGACGGTCCAGGCGCGGATCGCGTGCGTGGTAGACCTCACCCATACCGCCAGCCCCAAGCGGACCGATGATCTCGAATCGTCCAATTCGACTGCCCGGAGTGAGTCTCATGTGTGTTTAATCGTGGTCAGGCACGCGACCAGCGACGAGAATATCCTCGCGCCGAGCACCGTAGTCCTCGTCTTCTGCCGCGCCACGCGCGCGCGCGCGAATCGATTC
>JACDBQ010000638.1 GCA_013694845.1 Acidobacteriota bacterium | reverse complement strand
GACCCCGACGCGAAGATCACGAAGATGAAAGATGGCCGGACGCACCTGGCGCACAAGGCCGAGCAGGCCGTGGATCTGGAGACCGGCGCGGTGGTGGCGGTCACGGTGCAGGACGCGAACGAGGGGGATACGACGACGAGACGGCGCCGAAGTCGCAGTCCCGCAAGGTCGCAAAGCCGGCTCTCCTCGCACGCGGCAACCCTCAGATCGCGAAGGCCGACGGCGAGCTCAACGCGTTCCTGGCCCAGAGCGGGGCCCTTCGCGGGACCGCGTCCTGGCCCGCGGGCATCACCACTGTGCGCTCGCGCGAGGGGAAGACGCTCACCACCGACGGGCCGTTCGCTGAGACCCGCGAAGGGGGTGGGCGGCATCTTTCTCGTCGACGTCCAGGGCCTCGACGCCGCTATCAAGGTCGCGGAGCGCGCCCCCGACGCCCGCTACGGCGCCGTCGACATCCGCCCGGTGCAGGCGTAGCCGCCGCCGTCTACATCGATCGTCCGGGCTGTGCTGGGCCCGGACGATCCAAGCGTCCCAAGTGCTTCTCGACGCGAGTGCGAGGCGCTCAGCCCTCGACGGCCGACAGATCGAGTCGGCTGAGACGCTCTGGATCAGCCAGGATATCGATCTCCACGACCTTACCGCCGGCAATCGTGAAGCCGAGCACCGCAAACAGGCGGCCGTCGGGGCGGCGCGACACAAACCCAAGATGGCCGTTGACGCGGACAAGCTGATTGGACAGACCGATCCTCGAGAACGTCGCGGCCTGTGCGGCGACGGCGCTGGCCCCTCGCACGACCCGTGATGCGCCCGTGAGCGCACCTCCATCAGCCCGCAGCACGATATCCGGATCGAGCACGGCGACCAGACGCTCGAAGTCGCCCTCCCGGGCGGCTTCCATGAACGCATCGACGACGCGCCGCTGCTGACGCAAGTCGTGGTCTGCGTTCGGGGCTCTGCTCTGGACGCGACGCCGCGCGCGGCTCGCGAGCTGACGCGCCGCAACGGCGGAGCGGTCCACGATCGGCGCGATCTCGTCGAACGTCATGCCGAACACGTCGTGCAGCACGAAAGCGAGTCGCTCCGCCGGCTCAAGGGTCCCCAGTACCACGAGGAGCGCGAGTCCGACCGAGTCGGCGAGCATCGCATCGGACTCCGGATCCCCGTCGGCGCGGGTGATCACGGGATCGGGTACGTGGGTGTCCAAGGGATCCTCCCGGCGCGATGTCCGCGTTCGCAACATGTCCAGGCACACACGCGCGACGACGGTCGTGAGCCAGGCGCGCAGGTTCTCGACGTTGTTGACATCGGACCGGCCGAGTCGAATCCAGCTTTCCTGGACCGCATCCTCTGCTTCGCTCGCCGACCCGAGCATCCGATACGCCACCGCGCGCAAATGCGCCCGGTGCTCTTCGAATTGCTCGGCGAGCCGCTCAGGTATGGGCATCGGTCACATTCCTCCGTCGCGGTCCGTCATGGTAGTGACGGACCAAACGTCGATAATGTGACAGGACGGGAGGGAAAGACGAAATTCGTGCTGCTGGTCTATCAAGGATCCACACCCCTGCCCGGTTCGGATCGCTGGCAGGCGCTGTCGGAGGCGGAGCAGAAGGCGATTTACGCAGATTACGCGGAGCTCAACAAGACCGAGGGCGTCGCGCCAGGGCTTCCACTGGGGCGAGCTGACGCGGCGAGGACGGTGCAAGTGCGGGACGGAAAGACCCACGTCAAGAACGGGACGTATCTGGCCGAAGGCGCGGCGGGGTACGCCGTGTACGAGACCGGGGGCATCGAGGCCGCGATCGCACTGGCTGCGCGCATCCCCGCGGCCCGGCTGGGCGGCGCGGTGGAGATCCGACCGGCCGAGAAGTACTGGTGATGAATTCTTCCTCTCAAAAGTACGAACATGGAATCAATCGGATACTCGCTGCACTTCGTCACGCTCGGCGAGCAGGACGCACTCGCCGGAGGCGGTACGTAGCACTTGTAGGTGTACCCGATCCGCTTCGGGCTCGTCTTCAGAGGAGGTCCCATTGAACTGGAACACATGGATTCGGCAGACGCACCGCTGGGTGTCCATTGCCTTTACGGTGGCCGTCATCGTCAACATCGTCGCCTTGGGAACACAGGAGGAGCCTGCCGTCTGGGTGGGCCTCTTGGCGCTGCTCCCGTTCGCCTTGCTCCTGTTCACCGGTCTGTACTTGTTCGTGCTGCCGTATGCCACCAAGTGGCGCGGCGGGCGACGCACCGACGTGCGCGGCACAGTCCTGGAGTGAACACAATGGCCGGCAAGACGTCCAAGAAGTCGGCGCAGGTTGCAAAAAAGGCCGCCGCCAAGCGGGTCGCTGCGAAGGCGGCCAAACCGCGCAAGACGGCACCGAAGTCGCAGTCCCGCAAGGTCGCAAAGCCAGCTCTCCTCGCAGGCGGCAACCCTCAGATCGCGAAGGCCGACGGCGACGCCCCCGTGCAGGCTTACATCGCGGCCATGCCGGGCTGGAAACGCGACGTCGGGCGCCGCCTCGACGCGTTCATCGTGCGCACCGTCCCCGGCGTGCGCAAGGCAGTCAAATGGAGCTCGCCGCTTTACGGAGTCGAGGGCCAGGGCTGGTTCCTCGGCATCCTTACCTTCACGAACTACATCAAAGTGGCTTTCTTCCGCGGCACGTCGCTGCGCCCTGTCCCCCCCGGCGAGTCCAAGACCAAGGACACGCGCTACCTCGACATCCATGAGGACGACCAGCTCGACGAAGCTCAGCTCGCCGCTTGGGTGAAGCACGCCAGCCAATTGCCCGGTGAACGAATGTGAGCGGCCAGTGCGAGGTGCGTGCGCGGCGTGAGCGGACGCCAAGTCATCAGCCCACAAGCCCACGAAGGCCGCGGCGAAGGAACTGCCGGCGCACTATGCAGTACCCAAGGGCCGAGGGCGACGGCGCCGTGCAGGCCTGGATTGACCTCCTGCCGGAATGGCAAACTGCCCGCGCACACCGCGTCGATGCCGTAGTGACGCGCGAGGCGCCGAACGTGCACAAAGCCATCAAGTGGCACGGGGCCTGGTACGGCGTGCCTGGGGTCGATGTACCCGAAATTGAGACAAGACCCAACGTGAAAGCTGGTTCGACATCGAAGACGCTGATGGAAACGAGATGCGATGGCACCAAGTGCTGACTAGCGATACGCAAGCGACGGGCGAGCGACAACAACCATGAAGAAGGCGACAACAACCATGAAAAAGAGGAAGAGCGGCTCGAAGGAAGGAAAAGGAGGAGACTCTCCCTCTCAGCTGATAGATGCGAGAATCAAGGAGCTGAGTGATTGGCGGGGCGAGGCGCTCGCTCGGGTCCGAATTCTCATCAAGCGGGCCGACCCCGAAGTGGCCGAGGAGTGGAAGTGGAGAGGTGTTCCGGTGTGGTCGCACGCCGGAATGATCTGCACCGGTGAGACGTACCAGAATGTCGTGAAGCTGACCTTCGCCAAGGGCGCCTCGTTGGACGACCCTTCAGGCCTCTTCAACTCCAGCCTCGAAGGCAACACCAGGCGAGCCATCGATTTCCATGAGGGCGACAAGGACAAGATTGATGAAAAGGCGTTGAGGGCGCTCATTCGCGCCGCCGTGGCACTGAACACGTCGGTGCGAGCTACCGCTCCCGTCCGCTCTCAGAAGAGACCAAAGAGCGCTTGAGGAGCGTCGTGAAACCGGCTAAATGACCTGCTGTCCGAGGCCCGGATTTCGAGGGGGTCTCAAGTGGCTCCATTAGCCCGATCATCCCTGGCTCCATAGTGGCGACCATCCACACCCGGCTAGGCTGGTTCCTCGCGGTCGCCTCCTTCAACGCCCACCTCAAGCTGGTCTTCTTCGACGACGTCTCCTTCACGCCTGTTCCCCCGTCCATTAGTTGTCGCTAACCGGCAAAACTAGTTGACGCCGCGCACATTGCGTGCCTCCAAATCAACCGCGCCTCGGCCGCGTACTGCTGCGTAGCCCGCGATGACGCGGCGTCGAACCAGTGTGTGATCTTGCTGACCAGATCGCTCTGCGCCGCCTTGACGATCGCACGCGTGTGGCGCACGTGCGCGGCGGTCTGCGGCTCCTTGTCTTCGAGTTGCTGCGGAACGCTGCGAATCTCCGAGAGGGTGCGCGCCGGATCGGGAATCCCGTTCAGGGCGAGCACCTGGTTGAGCGATTTGCGGTGCTGAGCGCTCAGGTTGGCTGCACCCGCCCCCTTCGGCCGACGCGAGCTCGAGCAGGACGCGAATCAGCTCCTCGCGCTCGACCACTTCCGCGTCCCGGTTCTTGACCGGCGGGAGCTTGGGAAACGGCCACGGAAGGCCCGCGACCGCCCGCCTTGCGAGCAGCGGATGCCGTACGACCGCTTCCGCGAGCGCCAGCGCAAGCTCCGGGTTCATCCCGCGCACCACCGGGAGCGTCAGCTCACCGTCGGCGCCGCTCGGCGCGACGGCCTTGACGACCTGGTCTCCTTCTTCGTTTCTTACAAACTCGATGACGACGACTTCGACCGGGACGGCGGCCCCGGTCGCGTTGCGCAACTCGAAGGTGAACTCGTAGTAGGCGGGAGTCTCAGGCGGCTTCGGAAGCTCAATCGCGACATGGGTGCCAGTCGGGACAGTGACCTCAGTCGGCTCTCATTGAAGAAGGCGACGGTCAAAAGCCCGATCTGCCGTTTGCCGACCCGATCATTGCACAATTTGCTGCACACCTGTAGCGGTGGAACACGGCTATCGGGTATGCAGCGGTCCAGACGGGCGCGGCTGGTGGACTATTCTCGCGTATGAGGTCGCGGACACGCGCGCATGCACGCACGGCAGAAACGGCGGCCGCACTTCCGACAGGCCGCCAGGCAGTCGTCGCAGACATAATGCACGGCGTCATCGCACAGCCACGCGGAATTGGTGGGAGCCAGACAACCGTCGCACGCGCGCGGCTCGATGTGGCCATCGATGTGATTCCACGAAAAGACAGCATCGGCTGCGGCGTTCCGGCGCATCAGCCTCACGTTGATGTAATACGCGGGCAGACGACACAGCCACACGCCAATCGGCGAGAGACGGAGACCGACGCGATAACGATCGGCCACTTCCGAACCGCGCGTGTGAAACGCGCGGTGCGTGGCGTCGAGACGATCGCGCTCGAGACGGCGCAGATCGTCGTCCAGCCGAGGGCGCGAGAGCTTGCGCCGGATCTCGAGATCGATCTCCTCATAGTATTCGCGCAGCCGGCGCACATCGCGATCGCGGCGCCGCCGCAACCACCCGAGAAAGTCGCTGATCTCCGGCGCGATCCGAGCGCGAGCGGACGCCACGGCCAGCGGCCACACGGCGGCTGATCCATCTGCCCGTTCCGAGGGTTCGGCTGCTTCCAGAT
>JACDBQ010000609.1 GCA_013694845.1 Acidobacteriota bacterium | reverse complement strand
CGCGCTGCCCGAGGAGTCGATCGCTGACACGGTGATCCGGTTGCGAATGGAAGACATGGCCCGCGCCACGGTGCGATCGATCGAGATCGTCAAGTCGCGGGGCCACGACTTTCAGATGGGCCGCCACACGTTCCGGATCGTCAACGGTCACGGGATGGAGGTGTACCGCCGCGTCCAGGCGCGCCGCCCCGAAAGCCGCGACCGCGCCGCGGCCTACGACACGGACACCCGCGTGTCGACCGGCATCCCGGGGCTCGACGAGATCACCAATGGCGGCTATTTTCTCGGCAGCACGACGGTCGTGGCCGGCATTTCCGGCGTCGGCAAGAGCGTCATGGCGTGCATGTATGTCGCTGAAGGCATGCGGCGGGGCGAGCGAAGCCTGATGCTCTCGCTCGACGAGCAGGTCCCGCAGATCATGCGAAACGCCAAGACCATCGGCATCGATCTGCAGGCCGGGATCGATCAGGGACTGGTCCGGCTGCACTACGACCCGCCCCAGGAGATCGAGGTCGATCGGCACTTCCACGATATCGAACGCATTGTCGAGGAGTTCCGTCCGACCCGCGTCGTGTTCGACAGCATCTCCACCTATGGGTCGAACCTGGGCACCACCGGGCGGATCTTCCGCGACTTCTTCCACGCGCTGATAGCGCTGATGAAAGAGCAGCAGACGGCGACCGTGTACAACCATGAGCAACCGGAGATGCTCGGGATGTCGTCGATGATGGGGAGCTTTGCGATGAGCTCGCTGGTCGACAACATCATCCTGATGAACTGGATCGAGCTCGGAGACATGTTCCGGCTCGGTTTGACGGTCGCGAAGATGCGCGCCAATGCGACCACCCGTACGACTCACGAATGCAAGATCGTGAACGGCAAGGGGATGCGGGTACTCCCCCGTCAGTTGCCGGTTGGATCGTTCCAGCTGCCGTTCTCCGGATACCAGGGGCTGATCTCGCGATCCCCGACGCGCAGTCCGGGTTCAGCTTCACCCGACGGCCGCGAGCGGCCCGAGTAGCGGTGCTTGATGTCACGTCAGCAGGAAATGCTCTTCAACCCTGACGTGTGGCAACCGGCGCTGGAGAAATACGGCGCCGTCACCCGGCTCAGCGTCGCGCTCTTCGATGCGAAAGGCCGGATCGTCTGCGGCCCGGTTCCGTCGACCCCTCTCGCGGCGATTCTCACGGAGCATGGCTACGATCCCGGCATCTTCTCCGAGTGCGCCAGGCGGTGCCTGGCCCAATCCGGTGAACGTCCGCCGATCGTCGTGGCTCCGTCGTATGGTCTTGCCGTCGTCGGCACGTCGTTACTGCTCGAGGGGGAGATCGTGGGCGCTGCCGTGGCCGGCTACGCCCTCGTCGACTTCTGCCAGGCGTCGACTGTCGAGCGGCTCGCGCGGCAGGCGGGCGTGCCCTATAGACGTCTGTGGGACGTCGCCCGGCAGCAGCAGCCCGTTCCGGAGCGTCGGCTGATGCTGCAGGGAGAGCTGCTGCAGGTGCTCGGCGATACCCTGCTCCATGAGAATCACCGCACGCGCCAATATGAAGACACCGCCGCCGAGTTGACGGCCGCCGCCGCTGCGAAAGACGAGTTCCTCGCCGTCCTGTCGCACGAACTGCGCACGCCGCTGACGCCCATCCTGGGGTGGAGCCGCATGCTCACGCGGGAGAGTCCACCGGAACAGGTCGAGCGCGCCGGGCAGGTGATCGAGCGCAACGTGCTCTTCCAGATGCGGCTGGTCGATGACCTGCTGGAACTGAATCGGGTGACCCGCGGGAAAGCGGTGCTGGACCTGAGAGTGCAAAACCTCGGCGACGTCATCCGTGTGGCTCTCGAGGCGATCTCCGACGCCGCCGAGAAGAAGGAGCTGAGCGTCCAGTTCGTGGACGCGAGTGAGCCGTTGTGTGTCAGGGCTGATGCCGACCGGCTGCAGCAGATCTTCAGGAATGTGCTGGTGAATGCCCTGAAGTTTACGCCGGCCCGGGGCACAATCACCGTGAGCCTTACCCAGGAGGACGCTCGAGCGGTGGTCCACGTTCGCGACAACGGCGAAGGCATCGCGCCGGAGTTTCTGCCATTTCTGTTCGAGATGTTCCGGCAACAGGAACAGGGCACCCGACGGAAGCACGCCGGGCTCGGCATCGGTCTCGCTCTGGTCAAGAGCCTGGTGGAGGCGCACGAGGGCAGCGTCACCATCGCCAGCCCGGGCCTGGGCCTGGGCACGGTCGTCACGTTGCGCTTTCCGCTGGTGCCTGAAGCGCCGGCGCTCGAACAACGTAGCCCTGAACGTTCAAGTACACAACTGGAGTTCGCCGGTCTGCGTGTTCTGGTGGTGGAGGACATGCCGGATGCTCTCGAGGCGATGTGCGTGACACTCGAACGCCTCGGCGCCGTGGTCACGACCGCGCGGGACGGCTTCGAGGCGCTGCAGGCGATCCGCGCGCCAGTCTCGGGCCCGCTCGACGTCGTACTCTGCGACCTGCGCATGCCGCGCATGGACGGTTTCGAGTTTCTCAGCGAGCTGGATCGCCTCCAGGGGCATTCGCATGCGCCGGTGATCGCGGTTTCGAGCTACACGAGCATCGCGGATCATCGCCGCACCGCGGCCGCCGGGTTCGACGGACACATAGACAAGCCGTTCGACGACGCGCATCTCCTGGCCTCAGTGGGCGCCGTGATGGCTCGCCGCGCGTCGAGGTAGCGGTCATCAGTCGGGGCCGACAGCGGGTGCCGATTGACTGCGCCAGCCGATGATGCGTCACGCCTTCTCGGGGTCCGGAAAATTCATCGCTCCGGATCCGCCTGACCTTTGAGCTGCCCGCCCTGTGTCTGTCCTGAACCCTCTCGTCGCCTCGAGGATCAGACGGCTCGCATCCTCCGAACATCCCAATAGGGAAAGTGGCCGCAACCAGTCGCACGTCGTGCATCTGGCCGCTCACCGTGCTTCCTCGTCGTCCTTCAGGCCGGAACCCGGCTCGGCCATCCTGCGATGCTGCTCGGCCAGTACACCGGCGGGTGTGATGTTGGCGAGGGTGGTCTGAATCTTGTTCTTCCACCCGCTGACGACGTCCCCGTCACCGCGCATCATGGCCTCGTAGCCGGCCTTCGCGACATCGGCGGGGTCGTCCTTCTTGCCCTGTGCCACCTTGGTGTCCACCATGTCCGCTCGTTCGAAGAACTCGGTGTCGGTCGGCCCTGGCATCAGGCAGGTCACGGTGACACCGCTGTCTTTCAACTCGGCACGTAGCGCGAAGGAGAACGAGTCCATGAACGCCTTGGTCCCGTTATAGACCGCCTGAAACGTCCCCGGGATGAAGCCCGCGACCGAGCCGGTGATGAGGATGCGGCCGCTGCCGCGCGTGTGCATGTCGCGACCCACCTTCTGAATCAGATAGATCGTGCCGGTGATGTTGGTGTCGATGACGTGCCGGGCCTCATCGAAATTCTGATCGAGGAATCCTTTGCCCAGCCCGTGTCCCGCGTTGGCCAATAAGGCGTCCACTGCACGTCCGTGTGTTGCCGCGTACAGCCGGTCTACGCCGGGTAGGGTGGCCAGATCCGCCTCGACGGCTTCGACCGCGGCACCGAGGCCGCGGAAGACATCGGCGGCCTGATGAATCGCGGGCTCATCGGCGGCGACGACGAGATCGTAGCCGTTCTGCGCGCAGAGTCTGGCGAGCTCGAGGCCGATGCCGGTGGACGCGCCAGTGACGATGGCCAGGGGCCGGGTATGCCGGGTGGTGGAGTTGGTCATGCGTCCACATCGGAGCAAACCGGGTGCCCGCGTCCCGCGACGGTGCGACATCCCCGAGCTCGACTTCTGCGCTCGCTCCTCTTGCGCTCGGTCCTCGACAACACCTATCACGTGCATCGACGACGTATCGACGACGTCACGCCATGTGTACCCGCCGACCGTGGCGTTCGTGGCTCGCAGGTTGCTACGCTCGCGTGCATGCGTCAAGAGCTTCCCGCTATCGTTCGCGTCCCCGTCGTTTTCGTCAACGCGTATCTCGTCGATATCACGCCCGGCGTGATCGACGATGGCTGGGTGCTCGTCGACACCGGGCTGCGTGGACTTGGTGACGTCGCCGTCAGGCGCGCCGCGTCCGCACGCTATGGTCCGGGGTCACGGCCCCGGGCCATCGTGCTCACGCACGGGCACTTCGATCACGCCGGGTCGGCCGCGGCACTGGCCGAGCGCTGGGGCGTCCCGGTATTCGCGCATCGGCTCGAACTGCCGTATCTCACCGGCCGCTCCGAGTATCCGCCACCTGATCCAACCGTGGGTGGAGCGCTGGCCATGATGTCACGCACCTTTCCCCATGGCGGGCCCGACCTCAGCGGACATCTTCATGCCCTGCCCACCGACGAAACCGTGCCATTTCTTCCGGGATGGCGAGCGATCGACACCCCGGGACACACCCCGGGTCATGAGTCGCTGTGGCGAGAACACGACGGCACTCTGCTCGCAGGTGACGCGCTGGCGACCATGAACCAGGAATCGTGGACGAAGACCGTGACCATGCCGCAGGAGTTGCGATGGCCACCGATACCGCTGACGTGCGACTGGGATGCGGCGCGCGCGAGCGTTCGCCGGCTTGCCGCCCTGCGGCCACGCCGCGTAGCCGCGGGGCATGGCCTGCCGATGGCAGGGGATTACCTCGCCGAAGCCGTCGAGGCATTTGCCAGAGGGCTGACACCGCCGGCACATGGACGATATGTACGCGAGCCGGCCCGTGCGTATGAGCGCTGTGTTTTCGCGTTTCCGCCGCCGGTCGCCGATCCGGTGGGCTCGACCCTTCGAGCGG
>JACDBQ010000591.1 GCA_013694845.1 Acidobacteriota bacterium | reverse complement strand
GGGCGATGTCCCGTTAGCTGTTGAAAATTGAAGACGGCGGCTCCTCACTGGTCGTGCTATACGACTGGTGACCAAACCCGAGGCGCGAGCCTCACAGAAAGAGAGCCGCCATGAAACGGAAGTGTCGCACAGTCGATCGGCTGCGCCAAGCCGCACCGCAGACCCCACGCCACCTGCCCCTCGTAGATCTGCTCGTCGACACCCGAGCGGAGTTGATGGAGCTCGCGGTCGCCTCGGGGCTCAAGGTGCTTCAGCAGATGTTGGAAGACGATCGCACGGCCGTCTGCGGGCCCCGCTACCAGCATCAACCGGATCGCCAGGCGTCGCGCGCCGGCACGGTGCCCAGTGAAGTGGTGCTGGGCGGTCGGAAGGTCCCGATGCGTCGGCCGCGAGTACGGGCCGGCGGCGCGGAGGTCGCGTTGCCGACGGTTGCGGCGTTCGCGGACCCGGACCCGCTCAACCGTCGGGTCGTGGAGCAGAGGCTGGTCGGCGTAGCCAGCCGCCAGTACGAGCGCAGCCTGGAGTCCACCGGGTCCGCGATCCGGACGCGAACTGTTCTTTCGCAACCGCGACAAGATGATGGCGGTGACCATCAGCACCACACCGGCGTTCAGCGCCGGGAAACCCCAGCTGCTCTTCGAGGGGCGGTATGAAATGGGGCCGGTGGCCGGCATGGTGAACTACGACGTCTCCCGCGACGGACGACGGTTTCAGATGCTGGCCAGCCAGCGGGTAGCGACGCCAGCGCGGGTGGACATCGTGATCGACTGGTTTCGCGAGCTGCAGCGCCGCGCCGGCACGGGGCCTACGCCCTGCCGGGCGCAGCCAGCAGGCGCGTATCGCGGATGATTCGCCATTGGCGGGGTCGGGCGCATCGAGCTGATGATGGGTGCTCAATGCGCTCAACAACTCAATCTGTCGGGCGACCACGAGATGCGGCGGGCGATCAACACGGATCGATCGCCGAAATCGGTGAGCGGCCGCATCGGCCCGCCGTCGGTCGGCAACGCCCAGATGTTCGTGGTGGTGCCATCCAAGAGCGGCATCGTCAGCCACTTGCCATCCGGCGACAGGACCGCGTGAATAGCCTCCGGCTTACTGGTACGCGCGACCCGGCGACTCGGGCCAGCACTTCCGAGGGACCGTTCTCCGGGCGGGCCCTGCGGATCTCGTAGTCCACGATGCCGTTTGTCGTAGTGAGGTAGTTCGCGAAATACAATGCCGAGCCGTCAGGCGCCGGCGCTGGAGCGATGGCGTTACCGCACCGGACGGGAATCGCAGGCCCTCCATCGATCGGCGCCTTCTCGATGCAGCGCGTGTCGTCCCTGCTCCCTGAGTAGTAGATCCACCGGCCATCTCCGGACCAGTTCGCCGCGATCCCAGTGATCCCCTTGGGAAGGAACGGACGGAGGCCGCTCCCGTCGCGATTGACGAGCGACTGGCTGTTCGCCCCTCCTTGCGTGTGAAGAAACACGATCTGATCTCCCCCAGGCGACCACACGGGGACCCCTACGGAGATTGCCGGATCCTGCTCGGCTGTGAGCTGACGAACGCCGGAACCGTCGGTCCGCGCTATCCACAGGTTGCCGTGGCCGCCGCTGTCTGACAGATAGACGACCTCCGATTCGTCCGGACTCACCGGCGGGGTCTGTGCGTGACCGGTCTGGTGTGTGATGCGAACGCCGCGGAGCGTGTTCTCCGCCGGTGTTCCGTTGACCGGAAAGTTCCAGATGTCCGATGTCCGATTGCATGCGGCTTCGGCTGGCCGTCAACGTGCCGGACATGTGCACGTCGGGCTCCATGTAGGACACGTCACCGAACATGAGCTGGCGATCGCCCGTCCCGTCTCGCTCGACCGCTCTCAGGTTGAATATGGGTGGGTAGAGCACGGTGCTTCCTGAAGAGGAGCTGTAGACCATGCCCGAGCCTCCTGGCAGCCACGAGAGTCCCCCCAGGTCCGCAACACGCGCGATCTCCTGCAAGTCACCACCTGGCGCAGCAGAGGCGACGAAAACCCGTTTGTCGAAACCCGCGAGATTGTCTTGTTGGAATGCGATCCAGCGATCGTCCGGCGACCAGCGCGGATAGTCATATTCACTGTTGGCAGGCACTTGCTTCACCTCATGCTCGCCGGACCCATCGCGCGTGATGAGCATCAGAGCAATCCCCTTGTCTTCGAATCGAAAGAGCGCGATGCGCCGGCCGTCATGGCTGATGTCGCCGCCGCCGAGCGCGGCGGCGACCCGCCGCGGCTCGCCGCCGTTGACGGAGATTTCCAGGATCGTGCCGTGCTCCCCTGGGGTGGCCGACGGCACAAAGTAGATGAGGGAGCTCGAATCGGGGGTCCAGCGCGGCTGCTCGTGGTCGAAATCGTCGCGGGTGATCTGCAGGGGTGGGCCTCCGGCCAGCAACCGTTGCCAGATCTGACGCCTGCTGCCCGCTTGCGCCACAAACGCAACCCGCTTTGCCGTCTGGCGAAAGCGCCGGCGACTCCTCGGTCCCGACAAAATCGGTCAGACGTTGAAGCTGCACACTGCGCGTCGGTGCGGGGGCCTGACGCGTCCAGAGCAGCGAGCCTACGAAGCTGGCCGCGGTCAGCGCGACAGCGCCGAGCAGCCAGGCAAGGGGACGCCTGGAGTATGGCGCGCTTGGGACGCCGATCCCGCCAGCGTGAATGACGGCGACGTCCTCGATCCAGTGTCGCGCGTCTCCGATGTCACGGAGGCGGCGACGCGGATCTTTTTCCAGGCACCGCTGCAGCAGACGCACCACGGTTGAGGGCGTCGCGGTCGGCAGCAGGGTCCAGTCCGGTTCTCTCTCGAGGATCGTGACGAGGGTATCGGACACGGTGTCGCCCTTGAAAGCGCGGTGGCCGGTGAGCATCTCGTAGAGCACACAGCCGAAAGCCCAGATGTCGGTGCGTTTGTCCAGCGCCTGGCCGCACGCCTGCTCGGGACTCATATACGGGGCAGTCCCGACGACCCCCTCGTGGGTCGGTCCCGCCGTCAGGGTCGCGTCCTCCCACAGGTCCGGCGCAGACCCTCCACCGGCCTGGGCTTTGGCCAGCCCGAAGTCGAGCACCTT
>JACDBQ010000551.1 GCA_013694845.1 Acidobacteriota bacterium | reverse complement strand
CAACACCTCTTGGAGCGTCGGCAAGACGCCGACGGTTTTCTCAACCAGGCCGCGTAGCTCCGGGAACAGAGGCGACCGCGTCTCGGCCTTGAAGTACGTTCTGGTTCCCTCACGGCGCTGCTGCAGGATGCCCCCGTCGACGAGGGCCTTGAGTTCGCGCTGAAGACTCGAAGGCCTGGTCTTGAGGAATTGAGCCAACTCGGACAGATACCACCACTTGTCCGGCTGGTTCAGCGTTGCCGCGAGCAGGTCGCCGCGCATCGTCGGGAAGAGCGTGGCCAAGGCATGAGGCTTACGCACGATGCGTAAATTATTACGCAATCAGCGTAGGAAGGCAAATGCCCGCTTGGGGAGATTATCGGCTACGACTGCTGTGCTTGACGAGGGAGCGCTGTCGAAAAACGCAGAAGTTTCGCACTCGGTTTCTTCCTCGTGACGATGGCCTCCAAGCGTCGACCCCAATAATCCAGCGCCGCACGCTTCTCCAGGTCATAGCTGTGCCTGTCGTACACCGCCGTCACTCCGGTCTCGACGTGATTGAGGATCTTCGAGACCACCAGCCTAGAGACACCTGCGCCAACCATCAGGCTCGCTGCTGTGCGGCGCAGATCGTGGCCGCGGAACTCGACGCCCGACCGTCTCACGACGCGCTCGATGGCCTTCTGCGCATGCGCGATGGCCGCGCCCTCTTTCTTCGGACTCGGAAACACCCATTCCGAGTCTCCCGTGATCGAGCGAAGCGCCTTGAGCACCTTCACCGCCTGCGGTGAGAGCGGCACCCGATGTGCCAAGCCGTTCTTGCTGCGCTCTGCCGGAATTGTCCACCAGGCGCTCGCCAGATCAATCTCGCGCCACTGTGCGCCCAGCACCTCCCCTCCCCTTTGCGCGGTTAACAGACGGAGCCGAAAGACGGCGGCTATGACCGTGTCCTCGTCGTCCAACGCTTTCCACATGGCCCGCACCTCGTCGTCGCTCAGGACGCGGTCGCGCTGCCGCTCCGCGGCGGCGCGCTTGACCATGTGGCACGGATTCACCTCGAGCCAGTCGCGCTCGATGCCGAAGTTGAACATCTTCCGCACCAGCGCCAAGACCCGATTGGCCATGATCGGCGCGCGCGCGGCCACGTCGTCAATGAGATCGCGCACGTCGCGCGCGTGATCTCCTTCACCTTCCGGGAACCCCATCGCGTCACGATGGGGACGTGCGGCTTCTTGCCTGTCTTCTTCTTGTGCGGCGAGCCCTTGAGCAGCCGGATGTCCTCGCGCCCGCTCCGCTTCTTGCTGGCATGGCGCTCGATGTACTCGTGGGCCAGCTCAGCAAACGTCGCCGCGCGACGCGCCTCGATCTTTTCGGCCGCGAGATCTTTGCCGCCCTGCGCATCGCGAAGGGCGTCGCGCGCCTTCTGGCGCGCATCGGCGAGGCTGACGCGCGGAAACGGACCGATCGTGAATCGACGCAACCGGCCGTTGACGCGATAGCGCACGACAAACGAGCAATGGCGGCCGGGCGACAAGCGCACGCCAAACCCGGACAGCGTGCTGTCCCAGAGGTCATGGCGATGTATCGTGGCCGCGATCAGGCTCCGCAACGTGCGATCGGTGAGCGGTTGGGCCTCGCGACGTACTCCTCTGACTCACTGATTCCCGGTTTCGGGGTCACACCGGGGTCACACCAGTACGAGCGCTAGGCGACATCGGCTGGACACCCGCGAACAGGAGCCATGCTAGTACAAGTCGCTCTGTTTAAGGAAGTTAAATCGAGACGAGCGTGTCAGGCCAGTTCAGGCGTTTGCAGCGGAATCGGCATATCAGCTGATTCGTAATCAGCAGGTCGTCCGTTCAATCGGGATCGCCGGCTCCATTCAAACTAACTCAAACCTATAAATTTGCCGACTCGCTCTCGCAACTCCGCGAAGCGCACTTCGGCTCCGTAAAACTTGCGATGGTGTCGATGACCGGCGTAAGCGACAGGTCAGGCTCTCCCCGTGTGACCAGCGGGCGGGAGGGGGTATCGAGACCGAGCACCTGCGCCTGCGCGAACGGCCGCACGTGCTTCATCCCGACTCTAGAGGAGTCGCCGGGGCGGCTCGACGACCGCCAACTCGTGAGATTCGGAAGTATCCAATGCTTACATGTCCGAAATGGATATAATGGGTGCATGATCAAGCCGATCGCGCTTCACATCCTGCTCGGGCTCGCGGACCGCGACAGCCACGGCTACGCCCTGATGCAGGCGATCCGGGAGCAGTCCGGCGGCCAGGTGCCCGTCCAGACCGCGTCCTTCTACCGCCATCTCGGCAAGCTCATGGACGAGGGCCTGGTGGCGGAAGCCGCCGGCCGGCCTGCCGACGACGATACGCGGCGCGGGGCGTACTACAGGCTTACGCCGCGTGGACGGCAGACGCTCGCGGCGGAGAAGCAGCGGCTCACCGACCTGGTTGCGCAGCTCAAGAGGGTCCGCACCTCCCGGAGAAAGGCTGGCGCTTGAAGCTGTACGACATCCTGCTGACGTTCTATCCGCGCCACGTTCGCCACCGGTTCGCGGACGGAATG
>JACDBQ010000540.1 GCA_013694845.1 Acidobacteriota bacterium | reverse complement strand
GGCTTGGCCTTCGTACTCCTCTTCCTCGTTTCCATCACCTTGCACGCGGTCGGGGGGCTCGCGGAGTACAACGACGAACAAAAGTCGCACCATCAGCCGCCCGTGACCCTGGCGCAGTATGGCGCTTCGTCGCGATTCTGGTTCGAATCGTTCCAGAACTGGCAGAGCGAGTTCCTGTCGCTGTTGGCAATGGTGGTGGGAACTATTTATCTGCGGCAGCGGGGTTCAGCCGAGTCCAAGCCGCTCCACTCGTCGAACGCCGAAACCGGCCGGTGACTGGAGCCCCGGGATGAGCCAGCAGCTGGCCTCACCGGGGACGCCGGTGGGATCAGAATCCTCGATCATGACGGACTCGAGACGACTACTTCAGCACTTCCTTGCCGCGCTTGCCTACCGGACGCAGAAGGCGCTCCGCGGTTCACCGGAAGACTTCGGTGAATTCCGAGCGGGCGTCCACGTGCGGTCGCCACACGAACTCGTCTGGCACATGACGGGTGTGATCGGGTATGCCCGGACGATGTTCAATGGCGGGAGATTTGTGCCGCCGCGATTGCCGACCTTCCGGGAAGAGATCGACCGGTTCCACGCTACGCTGGCAGTCTTGCGGGACGACTTGGCGAACGAGGCGCTGACGGCGAGCATCACCGATCAGCAGCTCCTCCAGGGCCCGTGCGCGGACGCGATGACCCATGCCGGTCAACTGGCGTTGCTGCGCCGCCTGGCGGGCTCACCGGTGGCGTCCGAGAACTTCATCTTCGCGACGATCACGGCCGACAATGTGTCGGCCCACCAGCCGGATCCGGCCGCGCCCGACGCGTGGTGGCGTCAGGACCAGGCACCACAGCCGCCCGGTGCCTGACCCGAGGACTGACCGAGTCCCGCCGGCCCCACCGTTGGATGGGGCCGCGACCTCCCGCCATCGGCACAGGGCGTGCTTCACCCGGATGCGACAGCCGCACTATGCCAACGATAGTCCTGGTGATCGAAGACGATCCCGACATGCGCGAGATCGAAAAGACGGCCCTTGGTTGTGGGGGCTACGAAGTGCTGCTCGCCGCCAACGGGCAGGAGGGGCTCGAGACGCTCATGCGCCGGCGGCCGTGCGTGATTCTCCTGGACCTCATGATGCCGATCATGGATGGTCTCACCTTCCTCGCAGAGCGGCGCAAGAGGAACCTCGCTGAGACGGTGCCGGTCCTGTGCGTGTCTGCAGCGGGCCACCCGATGGTCGAACGCGCTCTCCGTCTCGGAGCGATGGAGTGCCTCGACAAGCCCACCGACTTCGACCACCTGTGCGAACGAGTGGCTCATTACTGTGGAGGTCCGCAATCGAGCTGAGCTGCGCGGACGGTATGTAGTGTGCTGTGAGTCGGACCGTGACCGACCTTCTGAAGTTGCTGGTGACGCTGGCCGGCATGGTGGTGCCGAACGTGCTGATCATGCGTGCGATGGGGTGGCACAGCCTGGCCCACATTGTATTGCTGGCCTGCTGGGCATTGATCTCCGCGGCGCTGATCATCATGACGCCGCAGCGTCATCGGCGGCCGGAATGGCGCCAGTACCCGGTCGTCGTCACGTTGATCATGTGGACGATTCTTGGCGCGCTGGTGCTCGGCACGAGCTGGAACGTCCGCGCGGTGCTGGCCGTGCTGCTGGTTCTCCCCGGTCTCAACTACCTGCTGCTCGAAGCCATCGGCTTCACGCCCAAGCCGGCGACTTCGGGTCCCACACTGTTCTAGAGTGCCTATGGGGTGTGGAAGCCGGAAGTGCATGAACAGGCGTGGGCTCATCGACCGCTTCAAGGTCCGGCGGATCTGATACGTTCACGCCGATGGACCAGATCCTCATTACCTGTCCGTACTGCGGTGAAGAAATCGAGATCCACGTCGAGGAGGATGTACGCGGCAGCTTGGTGCAGGACTGCGAGGTATGTTGCAACCCGTGGCTGGTGCGGGTGACGCGGTCCGCCGACGGCCTAGACGTGCAAGTCGTCCGCGGGGATGGCTCGGAGTGAACGGGCTGAGCTCAGGCCGAGAGGAGGTGCAGCCAGGGGCCGACTGCGGCGACCAGGTACAGGGCGGTCAACAGGGCCAGGGTGCGTTCGACACCGTGGACATAGAGGAGCGCACCGCAGCCGCAGGCGAGCAGCTTCGCGCCGAACAAGGCTGGACCTGCGCCGGCGAGCTGAATCCACGTCTGCAACAGCGGATTGCCTTCCGCGGCGCCGCCGAAGATCGAGACCGCGCCGTACGTGATCAAGCCGTCCGCCACTTGCAGGACGAGGAACACCGCGAAGACGAGCCGGCCGGCGGACATTGGGTCCAAGGTGTGCAATTCATCGTCCTGCCATTCGTCTGGAAAAACCGCGCTTTTCGTCCAGAAGTCAGCCTCACAGGGGGCTTCCATCTTCCTGACGAGTCATAAGTTTCAGTCACGGTGTCTTGATGATCGCGGGACGCCGATGACCGCTTGCGGGCAGGTCCCAAAAACGGGGCCTGACCCCAATTCTAGCATCTCCTTATGCTGCTACCAGTTGGGGGGAACGTAAAAACTGGCAGCGGGTTGGCTTCGCTGATCGGGGACAGGCCCCCTCAATGCGCTATGCCATTCGGTCGGTTTTCAAGAATCGTGGGTTTGCGGGGATCGCGATCGGCACGCTGGCGGTCGGGATCGGACTCAACGTCGCACTGTTCGGGATCTTCAACGCGCTGCTGTTCCGGCCGCTCGCGGTGGAGAACCCTGGACGGCTGGTCGCGATCCGTTCCGCATCGACGCTGCCCGACGGCCCGCGCGGGCACCTCACCTACCCGGACTTCGAAGTTCTACGCGCGCGCCGCGAGGTGATCGCCGATGCGTTCGCCTTCGCCGACGTCCCCGTGGGGGTCAGCGTGGCCGGTCAGGCGATCCGCGCGCGAGGACAACTGGTCACGACCAACATGTTCGGGATCCTCGGAGTCCGCACACCCTATGGGCGCGCCCTTTCCGATGCCGACAACGACGAACCTTCGGTCGTTCTTGCCTACGACACCTGGCAGCGACTTTTCGGCGGCGATGAATTTGCCGTCGGACGAACCATCGCGATCAACGGGCGTCCCTTCACCATTGTTGGCGTGACCGCGCGGGGATTCAGCGGACCCGACCGGTTCGAACCTTCCGATCTCTGGATGCCGCTCGGAGCTCACGCGTCCGTGCGTCCGACCGACGGCGATGCGCTCTCGGATACCCACTGGTGGCTGACGGGGATCGGGCGACTCTCCGAAGGATCCAGTCCGCGCCAGGCGCAGTCGGTTCTTGAAGGCGTCGCCGGCGGCATCGCCGCGGCGCTGCCAGCTTCGCACACCGGGTTCACCGTGCGGGTCTCACCCTATCGAGGGACGTCCGACGACACCCGCGGCCAGATCGTGCCGGTGGCAGCCCTCGTCATGGGGATCACCCTCTGCGTGCTCCTGATCGCGTGCGCGAACGTGGCCGGCTTGCTCCTCTCGCGGGCCGCGGCGCGCCAGCGGGAGATCGGCATTCGTCTCGCGATCGGCGCCACGGCTGGAGCGTTGACGCGTCAATTTCTTGCGGAAAGCCTTGTGCTGGCCGCAGTCGCCGGCACGACTGGACTGCTCCTCGCGTTGTGGGGCACGGAAGCAATCGTCCGCTTTGCGGAGGTGCCCGCGGTCGTCGACTCCGCCCCCGATTGGCGGGTGCTTGCGTTCACTGTCTCGGTTTCGCTCCTCGCCGGGATCACCTTCGGCCTCGCACCCGCGCTCAGGGCGGCACGGCTTCCGCTGCTGCCGGCCTTGCGGTCCGAGCCGGGAACCGACTCGGCGCACCGGACGTCACGGTTGCAGCGTGCCCTCGTGATCGGACAGCTCGCCATGTCGCTCGTGATGCTCGCATCGGCCGGGATCCTCGTCCGAGGCCTGTCGGCGGCGTGGCGCGCTGATGTCGGCTTCGCCTACGAGGACCGCGTGGCTGTCGCGACCGACCTCCGCCTGCAGAACTATGACCGACCGAGGGCGGCCGCGTTCCACGCGCGGGTGGTTGCCGGCGTGCGGGCGCTACCCGGCATCGATCAGGCCACGCTGGCGCACCTCGTGCCCTTTGGCGGACGGGTATTCGTCCACGGCCTCACTTTCCCGGGGCGAGCGGCGGACCCCAACGTCCGACCCGAGCGTGTCTCGGTGAATCGGGTCTGGACCGATTTCTTCGCGACGCTGAACATCCCGATCGTTCGTGGCCGCCCGTTCATCGCCGACGATCTCCGCCCGGGTGCCGACGCAGCGGTCGTCAGCCAGACCATGGCCGATCGCTTCTGGCCCGACGGCAACGCGATCGGCCAGCGGTTCTCGATCGACGGCAGCACCGGTCCCTTCAGAACGGTCGTCGGCGTCGCGGGCGATGTGCAGATCGACGAGCTCACCGAGCGCCCATGGCCGGCGGCGTGGCTCCCCTACGACGCAGAGTCCGGGGAGCTCGTCATCCTGGCCTCGTCGACTCGGGCGCCGGCGCAGGTTCTCCGCGAGATCGAAGGCGTGGTCCGCGGCATCGACCCCGCCCTGCCACTGGTCTCCTCACGTCCCGTCCGCGCCTACGTGGCCGAACGGCTCGATGGCGAGCGCGCGCTCTCGCGGCTACTCACCATCTGCGGCGTCGTGGCCCTCGGGCTCGCGGCCCTCGGCCTCTATGGTCTCACCGCATACGGGGTCGCACGGCGAACCCGAGAGATCGGCGTGCGCATGGCGCTCGGAGCCGATCGACGAGACGTGCTCCGCCTGTTCGTGCGTGAAGGCCTGTGGATCGGCGCGCACGGTATCGCCTGGGGGATTCTGCCCGCGATCGCGGCAACTTACGGGCTGGCAGGTTTTTTCGTCGGCGTCTTTCCCGTTGACGCCCCAACCTTCCTCCTTTCGATCGCGATCCTTGTCGGCGTCACGCTGCTGGCCGCCTATCTCCCGGCGCGCCGGGCGACCTCGATCGACCCGCTCAGTGCCCTCCGGGCCGAGTGACCAGGCGGAATAGGCGGAACGCCAGGCCCAGTCGCACCCGCCGCCTTTAGCGCTTGACCCCGGGGCCGGGACAGCGCTTCAATGCCCATATCCGTTTACCTCATTGTTACGTCAGGTCATCACAACGAAGCCCGATCGGTATGTGACCGGGGGGCGTTCCAGGAGCTCAGATGCGACACGTCTTCATAGCGGCTTTTGCCGCAATGCTGTGGATGAACCCGGCGGCGGCCGTGGCCCAGCAGGAAACCGCGACCATCATCGGGAGCGTGCTCGACGCGCAGCGCAGTGCGTTGCCTGGGGCGACGATCTCAGCCCGGAACACCGAGACCGGTTTCGTCCGCACCGGGGTAAGTGATCAGGAGGGGCGCTACCGGATCGCCGCCATTCCGCCCGGATCGTACGAGATCTCCGCAGAGCTGCAGGGCTTCGGACGAGCCGTGCGCCGTGGGATCACGTTGACCGTCGGCGCCGAGTCGGTCATCCACTTCGACATGACGGTCGCCGGCGTCACCGAGCAGGTGACCGTCCAGGCCGACGCGCCGGTGATCGAGACGACCACGTCCGCC
>JACDBQ010000491.1 GCA_013694845.1 Acidobacteriota bacterium | reverse complement strand
GTCGGGAGGCGCTCAGTGCCTATCTCGGAAACGCCCTACGCATAACGACGCATCTCAAGAAATCGCCGACTGAACGATAGCTAACGATTGAAGGCATCTCGCGTGACTCAAGCCCTGTCCCGAGTTTCGACAAACGCGGGATCGGAGCTCGCGATTTAATGCTGAGGTTAGTGCCCGAGATGTGTCCCAGATGGAACCGCGTTCGGCACTGGTTCGAGCTGGCGGGAGCGCTGAAGAACGCCGGAATGGTCGGTCCGCTCAATGGTCTACCTGTTTGCGCGTCGCCAGCCAACCGTGAGGGCACGCGATTTTCTGGCTGAGCACTGGCGGCGTCTGCGTACGACCAGCGTGACCGAGTCGCCGTTTGCGACCGTACGGACTTTCAAAGTGGATGGCCGTAGTGGCCCTCCTCGAAGTCCCATTCGCCGGTGTGGCCACCTTCCTCGAGCGCGCGATAAACGCCTGAAATGTCCGCATCCGGAGGTACATCGATTGCCACGAGCCGTTTATCCGCTCGCTCGAATGTGCAGCCATAAGAGCTAAGTGGCGTGGTCGTGCCAGTCTGATGGAGGCAATTCGAAAGTGATTTTACCCAGCGTACCTTCGGCGAAGTCACCGTGAGGGGATTGCGGATCGGTGGTCGACCTTCCTCAGGAACTCCTCGGTGTCATGGCCCCTTCTTGAGGTTGCAATCCCGGCACGTGTTCTGTGCGTTTTCGGGTGAGTTGTTACCTCCCTGCTTCTTCGGCACAGCGTGGTCGATGTTGGACGGTTTTGAGCCTGGTTCGCGATTGGTCTTATCTCCGCAGAACACGAATGACGTTGACGGACAACCTTCTTGATCAGGTCGGCCGGCTCCTTAGTCCAGACGAACGGAGTGGGATGCTCATTCCAGCGGTCGATGTAGCGCCGAATGTGCGTGACGAGGGCCCGGACGGTATCGAACGAGCCTCGGCGTACCGCCTTCCTGGTCAGGATGCTGAACCAGACTTCGACGAGATTGAGCCACGAGGCGCCGGTGGGCGTGAAGTGAAACTGCACGCGCGGATGCGCTTCCAGCCACGCGAGCACCGCGGGCGTCGAATGCGTCGACGAGTTGTCGAGAATAAGGCTGAGCACGAGGCGTTCACGGGCGGGCGCAGGTACAACCCGACCACGTCGTAGATCTTCGCCTCGGCGTCCGGGTCCGTGCTGAATTTGAAGGTCTCCAGCCGATGCGGTTGCAGCGCATGCGCGCGCCAGATCCGATGCACCGCCGTGTGGGAGACGCCGACCGTCTCGGCCAGATCGCGGGAACTCCAGTGCGTGACGCCGGGCGGGGGAGCGGCAGTGTCAGCGCGACAATGCGCGCGGTCTTGCGCGCCGTCACGGTCGGCGGGCGTCCGGAGCGGGGCTGATCCTGCAGACCCGCCATTCCCGTCTCAAGAAACCGCCGTCGAAGCCGGCTCACTTGCACGACCGTGTACCCCGTCTGGCGCGCGATTGCCACGCCGGACACCTCCCGCGCCACCAACAGGATGACGCGCGCCCGACGCATCAGGCCGGCGGGAATACTCGACGACCGTTGCAGGCGCTCCAATTCGCGGGCGTCCTCCTCCGACAGCGCGATCGCGCGCGCGTGATTGGCCATGATCCCCTCCAGGAACACGGGACATGGCAATGATATTCACAAGACTTCTGTTACGAAGTACTAGGCGGGGCTGCTCGCTGGCGCCCATGGCCCATGGCCATCCGCTGTCGCGAGCTCACGGGCATCGATCCCCTCACGGTCAACAGTTGACACAAGAGCCGAGGGGCGCTGAACGCACGGCTCGGGTTCTCCTCACCGCCTGCTGGCGGTACCGGCCGGACGTTTCACCACGCTGATGGTGAGACTCGAGGGGTACCGTTTCGAGTGATGCACGGCGTTCCGCGCTGTCACGCCTCGGGCCTCGTCGAAGTTGTTGCCGCCAGTGTTCAGGTTCCGGTCGAACCGCGGGAAGTTGCTGCTGGACACTTCGATCCGCAGCCGGTGGCCTGGCGCGAAGTAGTTGCTGGTGTTCAGCGGCTGCAATGTGACTTTGTAGACCCTTCCGCTCTCCATCCAGACCGGTGGCTTGTCGTACCCCTCGCGATAGCGCATGCGCTGAATCGACTCGTCGAGGTTGTAGGCGCGGCCATCCGGGTAGACATCGAGCACCTTCACTGTGAGGTCCGTGTCTTTCGCGTCGGAAGACACATACAGCGTCGGCACGATCGGGCCGCTGAGCTCCATGCCGTCCTTGAACGGCTCCGAGGTGTAGACGAGCACGTCTTCACGCGATTCGTTCGTCCGCTGGTCGAAGGCTCCCGCCGTGATGGCATCGCCGGTACAGCACACGTTCCCGCCGACCGACGGCACCGGATTCATCGGATCGTACGCGAATCGGTCCGGCTGGTCCTGTTCAGGCGGGGCGCCCGCGAGGGCGCCATCGCCCTTGAGCGTGTTCGCCTTCCCGCCGCTCGCCAGGTAGTACGTCACCGGCGCGGCGCCCGCGGGCGGCCACGTGTCGGACGTCTGCCACCTGTTCGATCCCATGGTGAAGTAGGTGACCTTCGCCAACTTGTCGATCCGTGTATCCTTCGCGCCCTTCACGAAACGGTCGAAGAAGCCGTACATGATCTCCTGGTAGTCGAGGCGGGCGTCACCCATGCTGCGCTCGCCGACGATCGTGTCCTCGGTTGCGCGGGTGTAGGCGCAATGAGCGACCGGGGCGATGATCGCCCACTGCTGGTCGGCGATCTCTTTGGACGCGGTCTTCCGGACGTGGTTGTACATCTCGAGGTTCGGCCCGACCGACACGTCGTACCACGACATCTGCCACAGCCCAGGCAGGTCGAGTTTCATGTTGTCGTGCCAGAGACCCCCCTGGTACCAGGCGGGATCGTTCGGCGCCCGCTGGATCATCCGCCCGCCGGTCGCAACCGGCATCTCGTCGGCGAAGACGCCGCGCGGAGCGTCCACGGCCTTCAGGATGTCCTGCACCGGGAGATGCGACAGGGCCTTCGACCAGTCTGCGCGCGGCATCTGCGGTGCCAGGTCGAAGAGGCGCGAGGCCGCGACCAGGTCGGCCTGCGGCGTGTTTTTCGGGAACATCGGCCGAACCTGGTTCTGCTGGCCGTAGATCCACGCGATGAAGAGCATCTGCACCGCGCCGCCGCGATACCAGTTGCCCTGCTCGTAGTAAGGGCCCACCCGGCCGACGCCCGCGCCGAAGCCTTGCACGTTCATCGCCGCGAAGCCCTTGTGGCCCGTGGCCGCCACCGCCATCTGGTATTCCGCCGTGGACGAACACCCGACCGCACCCACCTTCCCGTTCGACCACGGCTGCGTCGTCATCCAGGTCAGCGCATCCTCGCTGTCGCTCACCGGCGGGCCGAGGATGTCGT
>JACDBQ010000489.1 GCA_013694845.1 Acidobacteriota bacterium | reverse complement strand
GGCGGAGACTTCCTGCGGCTGCTCCGTGCGGACACGCTGCTGGGAGCGGTACCGGTGATGATCCTGTCGGCGGCTCCGGACCCCGGCGACGCAGCCCGGATGGCCGATGTGGTCCTCCGCAAGCCGGTTAACCCCGCTGCGTTGATCGACGCCGCAAAACATTTACTTCGCGCTGCGCCAGTCTACGCTTAGAACCTTACCCACCCTTCTTCCCGTGGGTCAGGTCCGGGCTGGCTCAGCCGCACGAATGCGGCTCACGCCAAGATCAGGATGAGGATCACGGTTCCGAGGGCATGAACGGGAGTATGCTTCGGGCACTGGCCATGGAGTGGGTCGTGTCCTCGGGGCCGGTCAGCAAGGGCGGGTTGATGAAGCGGCTGGTTGCTCGACATATTGCCAAGGGTCCCGCACGGCAAGCCCTCGAGAAGGGAGTCACCAGGCTGGCAAACGACCTGGGACGCGCGACCGGGACGAGTGGCGCCGTGCTGGACGCGGAAATTGATCGGTCCAAACGGATCGGATCCACGGTCCGCGAGCAGCTCGAGAGAATCCGGAAGCACAGTTAGCTCCTGAGCCCGACAGTGAGCTCTGGATTGTGAGCGGCGCGCGTGGTCCCCTTCCATTCGAACGAGCAGGCCCTCGATGTTGCACCAGTTCCTGATCTTCAATCGTAACGCGATCATCGATGGCACGGTCGCAAAGGCGGCTTGGCGAGGCTCGCCCCCGCTCAGCGTAGAGGCGCTCCGCAGCGGCGTCCCCCTCTTCCTCGCCCAGGTGTCCGATACGCTTCGGACCGAGATCGATGAGGTCACCACCGCCGACACCTTCCTCGACGGCGATCGCAGACGGCGCGACCAGGCACGGCGGCGAACTGCTGCTCCGTGGTTTCACCATCTCCGAAGTGGTGCATTTCTACGGGGACATCTGCCAGGCGGTGACAGAACTGGCGGTCGCGCAGAACGCCCCCGTTTCGGTCGACGAGTTCCGAATTCTCAATCGCTCCCTCGACACGGCGATCGCCGAATCGGTCACGGAGCACGCGCGACTCACGGCCGAACACACCTCGCAGGGGGAACGACAGCGAATCGGGCAGCTCGCGCACGAGCTGCGCAACCATGTGCAGACCGCCTCGCTGGCATTCTCGGCCCTCAAAGGGGACGCCGTGGCAGCGAACGGTTCTACCGGCGCCGTGCTCGCGCGCAGTCTCACGAACCTTCGGGCGTTAGTCGAGAGCACGCTGTCCGAAGTGCGGATGGCGGACACCGATCAGCCGCGAGAGCGGGTGAACGTGAAAAAGTTTCTCGCCGACGTGGCGGCCAGCGCACGTCTTCTGGCCGATCACCACGACATTCGTTTCGTCGTCGAGCCGGTCGATTCCGAACTGGCGGTAGACGGTGACCCCCAGTTGCTGGCGTCGGCGGTGATGAACCTGTTGCAGAACGCGTTCAAGTTCACCCCTCCTGGAGGGGCGGTCGTCCTCAGCGCGCGCCCAGAGTACCCGGGCGATCATCGAGGTCGAAGATCAATGCGGAGGCATCGAGGAGAGCAACGTGACGTTCCATTCCTTCGCGGAACGGCGCGCAAAGGATCGGTCCGGTCTCGGCCTCGGTTTATCGATCGCGCGCCAGGCCGTCCACACCCACAGCGGCGAGATCCACTTTCAGAACATCCCCGGGGTCGGGTGCATGTTTTCCATCGAACTTCCCGTGGCCGTGAACCGGAGTGCGGCACTGGCCTTGGGCCGCCCGCGGTCTACCTTCTGACTGAGCCAGAGACACGCGGCGGGCCCATGAAGCGCGCATGATACAACCGCCAGCACACCCCTCGTCCCATCTCCACATCCATTCCCCCCTGATCTCCGTCAAACTCACTGTTCGAGATCGGAGGACAGATGGCATGGTGGAACCGCAACCGGCAGCAGCCCGCAGCATCCGACCCAACGACGCATCCCACCGGGGACGACGTCGTCATGCGCCTCGAAGGGGTGACCCGGGTGTTCAAGGGGGACGCGGACGAAGAGACCTACGCGCTTCGTGACGTGAGTCTTCAGATCCGCCGCGGGGAATACGCCTGTGTGTCGGGGCCCTCGGGCTGCGGCAAATCGTCGCTGCTCTCCGTCATGGCGCTGCTCGACACGCCGACGTCCGGTCGATACTGGCTGAACGGCCGCGCGACGGACCAGATGTCACCCGCGGAACGTGCGCGGGCGCGCAGCATCGACATTGGCCTCATCTTCCAGAGCTTCAACCTGCTTGGAGATATGACGGTCTACGAGAACGTCGAGTACCCGTTGACGCTCCGTGGCGCAAGCGCGGAGCAGCGGAGGGCGACGGTCGAGGCTGCCCTGACCCGCGTCGGGTTACGGGCCCGCGCGAAACAGCGTCCGGGATCGCTATCCGGCGGGCACCAGCAACTCGTTGCCGTCGCCCGCGCGATCGCCGGGCGCCCCGCCGTGCTGCTGGCGGACGAGCCGACCGGCAACCTCGACTCGAGGAGCGGCGAAGCGCTCATGCAGATGCTGAACGAGCTTCACGCCGGCGGCGCCACCGTGTGCGTTGCTACCCACGACCCCAGGTGGATCGCCCAGGCGCGACGACATGTCTATCTTTTCGACGGCCGAGTGGTTGACACGGCGGCGAGTCCGACGCTCTGAGGCGTCTCACCGACGACCGGACGTTTGCACCCGCTCGGGCACGACCACCATCCCCGCGACGCATACTGGGTCCGCCTGACGTGCCAGGACAGCTCGCACACCTGGCATCGTGCGACCACCCCGCCATCGAACAACAGGTCGATGCCCTCGTCAGGGAGTGCGATGCGCTGGCGCCCCCGGAGCAGGGTCCTGACCGCCGACACGATGTGCGCGGTGGAATGTGGAGCAGCGGTGGGTTCAGTGCACATCGATCCGATCCCGCGTCACCGGCACGGACGCCGTCGTTTCCCTGCCGGGGCTCGTCGACGTCACACTGGTCTCGCTTCGATGCCACCCGAGCGCCTCACCGATGTCTTCCGGCAGGTCGGCGAAGCCGCGATTGATCGCAAAGGCTCCGTGAGGAGTGTGAACGATGCCGCGAATGAGGTGTGGATGTCGGAACAGCGCCATGCCGGTGCTGGTCGGCAAGGGTGATGCCGGACGAATTCGTGAGATTTCGCGCCTTTCGTAACTGGACCGACCGATGGGACGCACAGATCCGTCGCGCGGCCAACGATTCTGTCGGGCGGCGGCGCAAGTGGCGGCGTTTTCCGTCTGCTTCGTCCTCCTGGTCTTCTGCCTTCCCTCTTCCACGGCCTGGCCAACACCGACCTGACGGGCGACGAGGCGATCTATTCGTTCGCGGTCGAGCGGATGCTCGAGAACGGCGACTGGCTCACGCCGCGCGCGATTCCGTCGGACAGCGCGCCCTTCTTCGAAAAGCCCCCGCTCAAGTTCTGGATCGTCGCGGCGCCCATCCGCTGGGGCCTCCTTCCCGACGACGAGTTCGGTCATCGCGTCTGGGACGCGGCATTCGGCGCGGCGGCGTTCCTCTACGTCTTTGCCTTCGGGCGGATGGCCGGGGGCAACGCGTGCGGGCTCTTCGCCGTGCTGATGCTGTTCGTCCACCGGCCCCTCGTCCTCGAGCAC
>JACDBQ010000444.1 GCA_013694845.1 Acidobacteriota bacterium | reverse complement strand
CCCCCGTCGTGCTGAAGAAACATGTGCACGGGTTCATCCTGAATCGTCTGCAGTTCGCGCTGGTTCGTGAGGCGATCCACCTGCTGCAGCACGACGTCGCAGACGTGGAGGCGATAGATGCCGTGGTGCGCGAAGGCCTAGGCCTTCGCTGGGCGTTGCTCGGGCCCTTCTCCGTCGCCGATACGAATAAAGACGACGGCGTGCGGGCATACTTCGGCGGATATGAACAGTGGATCACCGATCTGATGAATCAACTGGGACCCACGCCCTCTCTCGACGCCGATCTGATCGAGCGGATCGGTCGAGCGCTCGATTCCGCCCGGGGGGACGCGTCACGCGCCGACCTCCGCGAGTGGCGCGACCGCATGGTCGTCGCGATTCGAACGTTGAAGGCAGACAACCCTGTCGCAGGCCGGAAGGAACGGGTTCAGTGACGATACCAACGAGCTGGCGATATGTGGATCCGTACGACTACATGCAGCGGGTGCGCGAGGGTATGCCTCCCGCGATCATCTGCTGCGCCTGCAACGGTGGCCTCCAGGGGAAGGAATACAACGGCGCGATACCGGAGACACCGGCAGAGATCGCAGACTCCGTGTTCGCCGCGTACGAGGCGGGCGCGTCGATGGTTCACGTCCACGCTAGAGACCCCGAGAGCCTGCCATCGCCTGCCCGCCGCGTCGAGGACTGGAAGAAAGTGACGGCGCGCATCCGGGAGCGGTGCCCCGACATCATCATCAACAACACGACGGGGGGCGGGCCGGGGATGACCGACGCCGAGCGTCTCTCGTCGCTCGACGCCCGGCCCGACGTAGCGTCACTCAACCTGGTTCCGGACATGAGCCGCTTCGCGCTGAAGGAGCGCGCCGCGCCGCTCCCGCACCCCCGCGCCGCGTTTGAGTACGACGACTGCTGGCCCGTGTCGTACAAGCTGGTCACATGGTTTGCGACCGAGATGAAGAATCGCGGCATCAAGCCGGAGCTCGAGACGTATCACCCGGGAGGCGCCTGGGTGATCCGCGATCTGATTCAGAAGGAGCTCGTCGAAAAGCCGTACTGGATCCAGACGGTCATGGGCTACCAGACGTCGAGCTTCCCGACCGTTCAACACGTGCTCGACATGCTGCGCGACTTTCCCGATGGCACGATCTGGCTGTGTGCCGGGGTCGGACCCTATCAGTTGCCGATGACGACGCTTGCGCTGCTGATGGGTGGGCACGTGCGGGTCGGGCTCGAAGACAACGTCTACTACAGGCGTGGTGAGCTGGCGCGCAGCAACGCGCAACTGGTCGAACGCGCCGTGCGGGTTGCCCGCGAGCTGGGGCGCGAGGTTGCCACGCCTGCGCAGGCGCGAGAGATGCTGGCACTCGGCCCTGCCCGCGCGACGGAGTGATGCGTACTCTGCTGATAGCGGCGGCCCTTCTGGCGACGAGCCTTGCAGCTCCGGAACAGGGCCCCCTCGCCCCCGGCCAGCCGGCGCCGCGCTATGAGGTCGATCTCCGCGAAAGCCTCTGGGTGCCGATGCGCGACGGTGTCCGGCTGTCCACGGATCTCTACGTTCCAAAGGGGGTTGGCGACCGGCTCCCGGTGATCATGATCCGGACGCCGTACGACAAGCGGCCCCACCGGAGGGCGGATTCGGCGGCGCGGATGTTTGCGGGCCAGGGCTATGCGGTCGCCGTGCAGGACGTGCGCGGAAAATTCGAGTCGGAAGGGGCGTACACCATCTCGAAAGATGATGTCGCCGACGGGTCGGACGCGACGACGTGGCTTGGAACCCAGCCCTGGTCGACCGGCAAGGTCGGAACATACGGTTGCTCGTACCTGGGCGACACGCAGGTGATGCAGGCACGCGTCCGCAACCCGTATCACACGACGATGCTGCCGCAGGCAGCGGGTAGCTCCATTCACTACCGGTACTTCGGCACGATCGACGGAGGAGCCGTGGAGCTCGCCGGCGGCCTAGGCTGGTTCCGCGCGTACGGCAGCAAGGCGTATCTCCGGTATCCACCCGATATGTCCTCGGCAGTCCGGCGGCTGTTCGAGATCGGACCCGTGCTCCCGCCGATCACCGATTACCGCGCGATCTGGCACAGCCTGCCCGTCGTAGACATGATGAAGAAGGCGGGCGGCCCGCCGACCGATTTCGAGGACTTCGTCTCGCACGCGCCTGGCGATCCGTGGTGGGACCAGTTCGGCTATATCAAGCCGGACGATCGCTTCGACGTGCCGAGCCTTCAGGTCAACTCCTGGTACGACTTCGGCGTCGCCGAGACGCTGCAGCAGTTCAACCAGTTCCGGACGAACGCGGTGAGCGCCCGCGCGCGGGACAATCAGTTCATCATCATTTCGCCGACCGAGCACTGCCGATCCGAGGGTGCGTCCGAACGCACCCGCGTTGGTCAGCGTGACCTCGGGGATGCGCGTCTCCCGTACTGGGAGTTGTATCTGCGGTGGTTCGACTATTGGCTGAAGGGAATCGAGAACGGCGTCACCAGCGGGCCGAAGGTGCGCCTCTACGTCATGGGGCGCAACGTGTGGCGCGACGAGCAGGAGTGGCCGCTCGCCAGAACGCGCTACGTGAAGTACTACCTCCATAGCGGAGGCGGCGCGAATAGCAGGTTCGGCGACGGTGTTTTGAGCGACAAGGCCGCCACGGTGGAACCTCCGGACTCGTTCACCTACGATCCGGCATCTCCAGTCCCCTCCGTGGGCGGGCCAGGCTGCTGTTCGGGCTCCTCGGAGTCCCCGTCCGGTGCGTTTGACCAGTCGGACGTGGAGCAGCGTACCGATGTGCTGGTCTACACCACGCCGGTGCTCGAGCGAGGCGTGGAAGTGACCGGCCCTCTGAAGGCCGTGCTCTACGTTTCGTCGTCTGCAAGAGATACCGACTTCACCGTAAAGCTCGTCGATGTGTACCCGGACGGAACCGCCTTCAATGTGCAGGAAGGCATCCTCAGGGTCCGGTATCGCGAAGGGTTCACCCGGAAGGTGCTGATGACGCCGGGTGAGACCTACCCGTTGACGATCGACCTGCACGCCACCAGCAACTACTTCGGTCCCGGCCACCGCATCCGCCTCGAAGTATCGAGCAGTAGCTTCCCGCGCTACGACCGCAATCTGAATACCGGCGGAAACAACTACGACGAGACCCGATGGGTGGTCGCCCGCAACACGGTTCACCACAGCGCGGCGTCCGCGTCTCACGTGGTGCTGCCGATCATCCCGGGTGCAGAGCGTCCCAGATGACGCCCGCCGCGACCCCCACGGGTCTCGGCCCGGAGCCGGTCCTCGTGGCGCCCGAAGTCACGCTGGTCGATCTGATGTTCTGCGGAGAGCCTCGATCTATCGCGTCCGCCCTGCTCCGAACGTCTTCCGGCATTGTGGTGGTCGATCCGGGCCCGACCACGACGCTCGACGCGCTCGAACGCGCGCTCGAGGGACTGCACGCCAACTGGAAGGACGTGCGGGCGGTGCTGCTGACCCACCTCCACCTGGACCACGCCGGTTCCGCCGGTACGATCGCCCGCTTCGATCCCGGCATCAATGTCGTCGTGCACGCGTCGGGCGCGCCGCATCTCGCCGACCCAGCCCGGCTGCTCCGCAGCGCGGCCATGATCTATGGAGACGATTTGAGACCTCTCTGGGGGGATGTGCTCCCGGTGCCCGCTGGCCACATCGTGCCCCTTGCCGGGGGCGAGATACTCCGGGTGGACGGGCGGGTGTTTGCCGTCGCCGCCACACCGGACACGCGCGCCATCACGCCAGCTTTCTGGATGCACACTCCGGCACCGCGTTCGTCGGAGACGCAGCCGCTGGCCGGCTCCGGCGTCGCCTCCCTGGTTTCATGAACCGGGATGTCCGATAGATCCGTGTTGACGCGTTGTCCCACGTTCGCGGCCGGCGCGGCGCTGGCCGTTGTGCTGCTGCCGCTCCAGACACAGCAACAGCACGCCGTTGCGATTCGAGCGCGCGCGATGGTCGACGTCGACGGCGGTCGCCTCATCCAGCAAGCCACCGTCCTCATCCGCGGCGACCGGATCATCGCCGCTGGTGCCACGGCGGATGTCCACGTGCCGGCTGACGCCTCACGCATGGATCTTCCGGCGACCACGCTGCTCCCGGGCTTGATCGATGCCCACGTGCACCTGACACTTGGCGGGGAGGCAGCCGCCAACGCACGGGCGACGCTGGCCGCTGGGTTCACGACGGTGCAGGATCTTGGTGCGGCGGCCTACGCGAACGTCATCCTGCGTGACGCGATCAAGGCGGGACGCACCGAAGGACCGCGCGTCATCGCGTCAGGCCCATGGCTTGGGGTGTCGGGCGGCACCTGCGATTTCAACGGCATCGGGGTGCGGGGCGTTGACGCGTTCCGCGGGCGGGTGCGCGAAGACGTGAAGCGCGGCGCCGATCTGATCAAGGTGTGCGTTAGCGGCTGGCTCGCGGATGCCGTGCAGCACCCGGCCAATTACGAGATCTCGGATGACGAGCTGACGGCGGCGATCGAGGAGGCGCACCGGCTCGGGCGGCGTGTCGCCGTGCACGCGTTAAGCGAAGCCGGCATCGCCGTCGCGGTGCGTCTTGGGGCGGATCTCGTTGTCCACGCGGGTTTTCCGACGGCGGACACCGTGACGCTGATGAAGGAGCGCAGGGTGCAGCAACTGCCGACACTGTTTTCGCTCTCCCCGCCGAATGGGAAGCACGTGGCGGCGCTTCGCACCCACATGCAGGGGGCCGTGGCGGCCGGTCTGCCGGTGGCGTTTGGCACGGACGCCGGCGTGATTCCACACGGCGCCAACGCGCGGGAGTTTGAGTACCTTGCTGCGATCGGCCTCGATCCCGCGTCAGCTCTTCGCGCCGCGACCGTTTCCGCCGCCCGCGCCGTCGGGATGCCGACCGAACTCGGCGCGCTTGCGGCCGGACGGCTGGCCGACGTCATCGGCGTGGAAGGCAACCCGCTCGAGGATCTCCGCACATTGCAACAGGTCACGTTCGTGATGAAGGGCGGCAAGGTTGTGCGGGGCGGCGGGTCGATGCAGCAGCGTCAGTGACGTTGGAGGAGGTTCAGCACTCGACCGGAGGTCGCAGGTTCGAATCCGTTAATTCCGAAAAAATTCGCTGGTTTGTTTCTGTTCCTCAGAAAGCGGGACCCGCTCTACGATTTCGCCGAGGTCACTTCGACGTATCGGTTGTAAGTCTCGTTCTTCATCAGCCGCTCCATTTCCGGATGCTTCTTTGTCGCCGCCTGAAAGGCAGGGCTCTTGTGAACCCGGTCGTAAACGGCGCCACTCGGCCAGGACGATTCCCACATGTAGTTGTAGTGGCCCGCCTGCTTGCCCACCACCTTGTACAACCGGTACCGGGTCTCAGGGTGGCCAGCCTCGGCGATGGCCGCATTCACGTCCGCGAGCGACGCCAGCAACGTCGCCAGGTCCGTCGATGTGAGGGTGACCAGGTGAACCGCCTTGAACGCTTCCTTTGGAGGAGGTTCCTGGGCGCGAGGTCCCGTCCCGAGCACGCCAACCAACAAGACGAGAAGAAGCATCAAATGTGTCCGTCTCATGCAATTTCCTCCTTGTGCACCGCTCCGATCGCCCCGATGGTGCACTTTGACCCTTTCGAAGTCAATTCCCTGCAGGAGCCCGATGCTGCGAGGTCTATCTGGCGTCGGCCGGCTGGAGCTTTCGATATAGTGCGACTGCACTATTACTTACCTGGCTCGCTACGCCACGCAGTCGCTGTCATCTCAGCGTGATGAGATATTCTCTCGAATGCACGCGCATCGACCCTGCACGGCCGCACGCGAGCAACGGAGAGGAGTGAGCGTTGGAATCGACAACACCCGCGCGAATCATGGAAGTCGGGATGGCATTCTGGCCGGCCAAGACCCTGCTCTCGGCTGTGGAGCTCGGGTTGTTCACCCGTCTTGGAGGCGGCGCGATGACAGGGGCAGAGCTCCAGGATGCCCTGGGTCTCCATCGCCGGGCGAATCCTGATTTCTTCGACACGCTCGTGGCGCTGCGTTTTCTGGAGCGCGACGGTGACGGCCCCGAGGCGCGATACCGTAACTCCCCGGAAACGACGCTGTTCCTCGACCAAAGCAGTCCCCGCTATATGGGCGGCTTCCTCGAAATGGCGAACGCGCGACTCTATCCGTTCTGGGGCGATTTGACGGAGGCGCTTCGGACCGGCAAACCGCAGAACGAAACCAAGCACGGCGGGGCGTCAGTGTTCCAGGAGCTATACAGCAAGCCGGAACGCCTCGAACAATTCATGGAAGCCATGGCCGGGATCTCGGCGGGCAACTTTCAGGCACTCGCCGCGAAGTTCGATTTCTCTCGCTACCAGACCCTGTGCGACGTGGGTGGCGCCACCGGGCTGTTGTCAATCCTCGTCGCGAAGGCGCATGCGCACCTGCGGTGCATTTCCGCGGACCTTCCGGCTGCCACGGTCATCGCCACCCGGAAGATCGCCGCCGCTGGGGTCGGTGACCGCGTCTCAGCCCAGCCGCTTGACTTCTTCGCTGATCCGCTGCCCAACGCTGACGTGGTCACGATGGGCATGATCCTCCATGACTGGAATCTCGAGAAGAAGATGCACCTCGTGAAGGCGGCCTACGACGCCCTCCCCCCAGGCGGCGCGTTCGTGGTCGTCGAGAACATCATCGATGACGCACGGCGCCAAAACGCCTTCGGCCTCATGATGTCGCTGAACATGCTGGTCGAGTTCGGCGACGCGTTCGACTTCACAGGCGCCGATTTCGACAGTTGGTGCAGAGCCGTGGGCTTCCGCAGGACAGACGTCATCCACCTGGCAGGGCCCGCGAGTGCCGGGATCGCGTACAAGTAGGCCGTCGACTGGCGGCAGCCTGAAGCTCGCGTAGTCGTCCGTTTCGCGATCAGGGCTTCAGCACGACCTTGACGCATCCATCCTCTTTGGCCTGTATCGCAAACTGCAGGACCGGACCGCACCCCAGACCGCCACCGTGTCGCCAGATTCGATCCCTGCGTTTTCCGCGGCCATGTAGCCCGTCGGAAGATGACAGAAACCTACAAACAGTGCCTACTTGGCGGGACAGACGATCTGATGAAGACGATCTGATGATGGGTGGTGCAGCACGTAGGACGCTTCTGCGAGTTTCCACGGCGAAGACCCGATCCGCGGCCAGCGTCCTTGCCACGATCCCTTGCACGCCCGCCGCACTACTGTTACAGTCCGCTGACACTAGAGGACCCGCGTTGTGAACGCCAGCCAGCCCGATCGTTGGACCCGCCTCCCTATCGCCCGGCTCACCGTCGCCGTCGCGGCTCTCTGCGCCGTGTTCGACGTCAGGACGGACGCGGCGGGGGAGCTTCGCGAGGCTACCCTCAACGTTGCTTTCGGAAGCCCCACCCGTTGCGAGGTCGACGCGGCGTTCACTATCGAGCGGTCGGACGGAAGGGAGATTGAGCATCGTCTGCAAGTGTTGAATGGTGCGTCCGCGGAGTTGATGGGTATTGTTGGTCACATGAGCCTTTCCGGCTCCCCGACGACAATTGGTCGAACGCAATCACTGATCCTCCGGCCCCCTGCGGCGGGGCTTCAGGTGTATCGACTGCGGTATCGGGTGACGCACCCGGCAGCGGTCGTCTACCGGTGTCCCCTCTGGCTGCCAACCCTCGCAACTGACGGGCGATCACGCGGGATCGTCATCTCGGTGTCGCTCCCGAATGGTGCGGTTCCGGCAGGCGGAGGCCTGCCACCACTGGTCTGGCGGGAGAACCGCGGCACGGCCCGTTTGGGACACATCCCCGCCTTTGTCATGGTCCCCTACAGCAGGGCGGGCGACGCTGACGGCCCGGGATGGCGTATCTCGCGCGTGATGGACGCAACGGCCGTCGCCGCGCTCGCGTGCGCGAGTGCCCTTTTTCTCTGGCGCAGGAGAAGGTGGTGAACGGCATGGGCTTCGGCTGGAGCTTCTACGGTTTCTTTGCGGCCGCCGCGGTGTGGATGGTTCTCTATTTCGCGTGGGCGCTCGCGGTCGACGCGCGTGACCACCGGCGGGACCAACGATGACCGCCGATTCCCCGATCCTGCTCATCGTCACCGCGGTGTATTTCGCGATCGTGCTCGGCGTCGCGGTGTGGGGATACTTCCACACCGAGAACGAGGAGGACTTTCTGGCGGCCGGGCGGTCCATCGGTCCGTGGGTCGGGGGCGCCGTTCTTGCGGCGACCCAGATCAGCGCCGGCACCTTCGTCGGTACCCTGGGCCGGCATTACCTCACGGGGGTCAGCTGGATCTGGATCTGGTTCGGCCTATGGGCCGGATGGCTGGTGTCGGCACTACTCGTCGCGCCGAAGCTGCGGCGGTTCGGCGCGCTGACGGTCGCCGATTACGTGGGGAAGCGGTTTGCGAGCGAAGGGGCCCGCACCCTGTCCGCCGCGCTGATCATTCTCACCTATACGATCTACCTGACCGCGCAATTTCAGGCTGCCGGCGAAATCGCCTCCGCGATCTTCGGCATCCCGCCGCTCACGGCGATGCTCGCGCTCCTGGCAAGCACCGGATTCTACACCGCGCTCGGCGGGGTCCGCTCGAGCTCCTACATCGAGTTCCTGCAGACCGTGATCATGGTGCTGGCCCTGGTGCTGGCCCTGCCCGTGGTCATTTCGCACGTCGGCGGTGTTACGGCACTTGGGGAGTACGTCGGCTCCATCGATCCGCGGATCACGGGGTGGTGGTTCAGCGGCCGGGAGCTCTTCGCCTTCAGCATGGCCTTCGGCCTGGCCACCGCTGCGGCGCCCTATGAGATGACCCGCTATTACTCGATGCGGGACGTGAGCACTGTCCGCCGCGCGATTGGCATCTCGATGGTCATCCAGGCGCTCATCGGCGGGAGCGTGATGATCCTCGGCCTCGGCATGCGCGGCATCTTTCCCTATCTGCCGTCGCCAGATCAGGCCTCCAGCATCATGGCCTCCACCGTCATGTCCCCGCTGCTGGGATCGCTCTTCCTCGTGGCGATGATGTCCGCGATCATGTCGACGGTGAACTCGATCCTGCTGGTCACCGGCGGGGCGTTCGCGCACGATCTGTACAAACGGCTCGTGAACCCGGCGGCGACCGAACGCCGGCTCCTGCTGGTCAACCGGCTCTCGATCGTCGTCCTTGGCGTCGTGCCATTCTGGTTCGCCATGCAGAAATTCGGCGACGTGCAGGCGATCGTCGTCGAGCAGGCCAAGTTCATCGCGAGCTTCTTCTTCGTGCCGGTCGTGCTGGGACTGAACTGGCGTCGCGGAACCAAGGAGGGTGCGATCTGGAGCATGGTGGCCGGATTCGCCGGCTGTCTCGTCTGGACGTTCACGCTTCAGCGCAGTTTTGCCAGGCACGGGATCGACTCGGCCGCCGTCGGCGTGGCGCTCAGCGCCATCACCTTCGTGCTGGTCAGTCGCGCGACCAAGCCGACCCCGGCGGAGAACCTGCGGATCTTCTTCGGACCCGAGGTGGGCCCGGAGCGCGGTTGACAACAGCACCCCTTCAAGGATAGAACCGCAGTGTCACGAGATCGTAACAGTGGCGCCGGCCCCCGGCCGCACCTGTTCCATTACCAGGCGACGACGGGCATTCCCGCCCACGTGCAGCTGGAGGAACAGGTGAAGGTGGCGCTGGCACTCGGGAAACTGCGACCCGGCGATGTCCTGCCATCGATCCGCAACGTCGAGGACGAGGTGGGCGTGGGCCGCATGCTGGTGCGCAAGGCCTACCAGCGGCTCCAGGACGCGGGGCTCCTGCGGATCATTCACGGGCGTGGGGCGGTCGTGACCGGTCAGGCGCGGGCAAACGGCCAGGTTACGAAGAAGGCAGAGGCGGTGATTCAGCGGCTGCTACCGGAGCTGCGGCGCGAGGGCCTCGATCCCGTCACGTTCTCGCGGATCCTCCACCAGCGCCTGCTCGAGGACGATGCGCGGGCGCCGCGGCTGCTGTGCGTGGATTCGAGTGAGGTGCTGGCTCGCGAGCTGGGGCAGCAGATACAGGAGAGCCTGGGCGTGCACGTGCGCAGCTCGGGGATCGCCCGGCTCCGACGGACCAGGAAGAGCATCACGACGGACACCCAGGTGCTGGTGGACTACTACTATCTGCCGGACGTCCGGCGCATTCTCGCCGGTCGGACGCGCGGCATCTATCCGATCTCGCTCGACTACGATCCGGCGTTCGTGGAGCGGGTGTCGAGCCTGCCGCTGGGGTCTGCGGTCCTGCTGCTGTTCTACGCGAGCAGCCTGAACGAGACTGGAACGCTGCTGGCGATCGACGCGCTGCTCGACCGGGTCAAAGACCGGAAGTTCAGGCCCGAGATCAAGGCACTGGAGAAGGCCGGACCGCTCGACAAGCTGGCGCGCTCGCGGCACGAGGCGATCATCGTGAGCAACCGCGTGTGGGACGTGCACGCCGCGATTCTGGAGCGGCATCCCGCGAAGTTTCTTCGGCTCGCGTCGAGGGTCAATCATCAGTCACTCGACGCGGTCCGTGAGCGGCTCGGATTCGTCCTGTAGGGACAGGCAGGAATAGGAGACACACGTATGAACGACCCAAGAACTGGTGACGAAGCTCGGGATAGTGCGCGTCGGCGCCGGCTGTCCGGCTGGAGCGCCGCGGCACGGGTGGCGGTGGTCCTCTGCGGCACTCTGTGTGCCGCCCTGCCGGTCCGCGCGCAGTCCGCGACCGCCACAACCGGCGTGGTCCAGGGGACCGTCAGCGATCCCACTGGCGGCGTGGTGCCGGGGGTGGCGGTGATCCTCACGGACCTCAACACCAGCGCCCCGCGGGAAACGGTGACCAGCGATGCGGGCTACTACGCATTCAGCGGGGTCCTTCCCGGACGATACAGCGTCACCGCGGCGCTCTCGGGATTCCAGCAGGCGGTGGTCCGCGGGGTGGCCGTCGAGGTCAACAAGACGCAGAACGTGGACATCAAGCTGGGCGTCGGGCAGGTCAGCGAGATTGTCGAAGTCAACGCGGGCGCGGCGGTCGCGCTGCAGCAGAACGACTCGACCGTCGTCAACACCATGAGCGAGCGGACCGTGCTGCGCCTTCCGAACCTCAGTCGCTCGCTCGAGGCCATCCAGTTCAATCAGCCACTCGCCGTGCCGTACATGGGCGGCGACAGCAACCGTACCCGTGCGGGCGCGATCGCCGGCGCACGCACCGACCAGAACACCTACACGCTCGATGGGGCCGACGTCTCCGACAATGTCGTGGGAGACAACTTCCTCGAAGCGCTGCCGGCGGCCGTCGTGCCGCTGCCGGCCGAGAGCGTCGAGGAGTTCAGCGCGGCGACGACCAATGCCAACGCCACGTTCGGCCGCGGGAGCGGCGGGCAGTTCGTGATCGTCACCAAGCGAGGCACCAATGCGTTCCGGGGCTCTACCTACCTGTATCACCAGAATGACGGGTTGAACGCGAACTCGTGGAACCGGGAGCGTCTCGGGCTCGACAAGGCGCCGCTCAAGAACAACCGCAGCGGCTTCTCAGTGGGGGGGCCGATCTTCCGGAGCCGCACCTTCTTCTTCACGAATTACGAGGCGCAGCGCTTTCCGCGAACCACGGAGGTCGCACGCATCGTCCCGACCGATGCCCTCCGATCCGGGCTCCTGCGGTTCCGCGACGCCGCCGGTAATACGGTCGGCTATGACCTTCGGGCTCTGGACCCGCGCGGGATCGGCCTGAACCCGGTCGTGTCGGCGCTCTGGGGAACCCTCCCGGGGGGCAACGATCCCAGCCGCGGCGACGGACTGAACACGATCGGCTTCACGGCCGACGCGGACACCTCGTTCAACAGCGACACCGTCGTCCTGCGGCTCGATCACAACTTCCGGGGCGGCTGGCGAACGGACGCGAACTACAGGTTCGGCAGCACCCGCGAGACGGGGGCCGCACAGGCGGATATCGGCGGCCTGCTGCCCGGCAGCGTCAAGGGGCAGCCGGTCGGCACCGAGGACCTCCCGCGCGAGCCGCGCTTCGGCGCCTTCGGCGTGACGGGACAGATTACCCCGTCGCTCATGAACGAGACCCGGGCGTCCTACGTCAGGGGCTTTCTCGCCTTTACGCGGGTGAACCCATTCGCCCAGGTGCCGGCGGCGAGCATCGCGCTCGACATCGGCGGCGTAGATGAACCGCTGGACGTGTCGCAGGCGAACGCTCGCTCGCAGGTGGCCAACGCGCACACCTACCAGTTCATCAACAATTCGACGTGGACGCGCAACCATCACACGGTCCTGTTCGGCGGCACCTTCCGGCGCGAGTATTGGTACTTCCAGCGCAACGAGCAGCTGGCCGGATCGCTCACCACTCCGGTGGCCCAGATCACGGCAGGAACGAACGTGAACATCCCGGCCGGCCTGCGTCCCCCGACGTGCGGCGCTGGCGTGACCTCCAGCTGCCTGCTCGCCGCGGACGTCAATCGGTTCTCGCAGCTCTTCGCCGGCAGCCTTGGCCTGGTCGACAGTGTGAGCGTGCTCGGGATGCGTGACGCCTCACTCGGTCCGCTGCCGCTCGGCACGCCGCAGGAAATCAACACGATCACCGACGGGATCGAGTTGTACGCAAGCGACACCTGGCGCGTGCGCCAGCACTTCACGCTCAACCTGGGTCTCAGTTATCAGGTGCGGCTCTCGCCAAAGGAGACGCAGGATCGGTACGCCTTCCTGATCGACGCGGACACGCAGGAGGTGCTCGACAGCGACGTGTATCTATCGCGGGCCCGGACCGCGGCCGAGGCCGGGCGCGGCTACAATCCGAGGCTCGCCTTTCTCCCACTCACGTCCAGCGACCGCGACCAGTACTACGACACCGACTGGTCGAACCTGGGGCCGAGGCTGGCCGCCACCTGGAGCCCGCAGTTCGAGGGGGGCATTCTCGGCCGGCTGCTCTCGAGGGACCGGACAGTGCTGCGCGGCGGATACAGCCTGGTGTTCGACCGCACCAACAGCGTGCAGCAGATTCTGGCGCTGGGCACGGGTTACGGCGAGAACCTGAGCGTGCTCGCGCCGCGCTGCAATGCGCAGGGGACGCCGGGGGCGAACTGCACGCCGGGAGGGGCGGATCCGCTGTCGGTGTTCCGCGTGGGGGTGGATGGGCCCGTGCCTTTGCCGGCCAACACCGCGGTGACGGCGCCGATTGTGCCGTCAGCCTTGAACGTCACAACTCTTGCTGACACCAACATCAAGACGGGACGTACGCACAGCTTCAATCTTAGTTACCAGCGCGAGCTGCCCGGGAACGTGGTGTTCGAGACCGGTGGGGTCCTGCGGCTTGGCCGCCAGCTGCCCCAGGCCTGGGTGCTCAGCTCCGTCCCTTACTTTCACGAGGATCAACCGTCGGGGCAGACCCTGGCGCAGGCCTACGACGCGATCGCGGAGCAGCTGCGCGGTGGCGTGCCGGCCAGCACCGTGACCCCGCAGCCATGGTTCGAGAACCAGGTGGGGGTGGGTCAGAGCGCGCTACTCGCCGCGCAGCAGGCCACGTCGTTCATTGACGGGAACCTGAGTGCCCTCTGGCTGCAGGTCAACAACAGGCGCGTCGCGCTCGGGCAGGAGCCGCTCAGTAACCGGCAGATTCAGACGCTCTGGTCACGCGGCGACGGCGGCGAGTCGCTCTATCAGGCCTTCTACACGAGCGTGCGGCGGCGCTCGACCAACGGACTGTCCATGTCGGGCAGCTACACCTTGTCGCGCGCTCTGGACCAGGGCGGCCGGCGCCAGAACAACATTGGGGCGCAGTCCTCCGGCTTCGAGCCCGATATCGACTGGGGCCCTGCCGATTTCGACCGCCGGCACGTCCTCAACCTCACGGGCGTGTACGACCTGCCGTTCGGCGCCAGCGGCGGCCTGCTCTCACGCATCACCGGCGGGTGGTACGTGGCGGGAATCTTTGCGGCGAGCAGCGGGGTCCCGCTCGACCTCTGCCAGCGGACGGGGGTCTTTGGCGGCGGGCTCGCGTTCACCGGCTGCGTTGGCGCAATCCCGACTCGCGACGATGTCCGAACCACGGTCAGCGAAAACAATGCCGGTTCCGGTGGCATCGGCACGACCGGCAATCCGGCAACCGGTGGCACCGGTCTGAACTTGTTCGACGATCCGGAGGCGGTCTTCAACAGCTTCCGGCGCGTGCGGATCAGCCAGGACGATCGCGCGGGCCGGGCGACACTCCACGGGCTGCCCCGCTGGAACTTGGATCTCTCGATCGGCAAGCGCACGCGCCTGGCGAATCGGGTCCACGGCGTTTTCACGGCCGAGATCGTCAACGTGTTCAATTCACTGCAGTACAGCAATCCGGCACTGAACCTCGCCTCTCCCGCAAGCTTTGGTGTCATCACGTCGCAGGCGAACGCGCCCCGGCAGGTCCAGCTCGGATTCCGGGTGGAGTTCTAGGCCGGTTGGCTGTGGCGGAAGCCGAAGAGGAGCCGTTACCCATGACCTTCGAGGTTCACAAGGAAGAAGCGCTCGAGACGATCGCGAGGGAGGCAATCAGGCTCGACGAACCGCGCGCGCTGCTGGAGCGGTTCGTCACGCTCGTCCGCGAGTCCGGCACCGCGGATGAAGACCTCGCCGGGCGCTACATCGTCGACCGGCTCGAGGCGATGGGGATCCCGGTGACGCTTCACACGCCGGATTTGTTCATCAGCCTGCCGGGGCGGGCGGAGCTCGAAGTGTCGTCAGCCCACGGCAGCCGTGCCCTGCGCGCTCGTCCGCCGGCCTTCGCCCGTTCGACGAACGGAGAGGCGGTGACGGGAGAGATCTGTTATGTGCCATCCAGGTACGCAGCGGGCACCTCCAGCTTGTTCGACACACCCGACGCGGCAGGCCGCGCGTCGGAAGGTGTCGACCCGGTCGCCGGCAGGATCGTGCTTACTGAAGGATTTTCGATGCCTGGTCCCGTGCAGGCGTTCGAGCGCCGTGGCGCGATCGGGCAGATTTATATCCACCCCGGCCGGAACATTCACGAAGGCATCTGTACGTCGATATGGGGCGCGCCGACGGCTGATTCGATCGAGCGCAAACCGACGACCCCGGTGGTGTGCATCAACCGTCCCGACGGCGAGGCGTTGATCGCCGAGCTCCAGCAGGGCGTTCTCCGGGCTTCCATTCAGACGTGGCTGCGCGAAGGGTGGATGAAGTGCCTGCTCCCCGTGGCGGAGATCAAGGGTCGAGAAGACCCGGACGAGTTCCTCCTGGTGCACGGCCACTACGACTCCTGGTACGAGGGCATCGGCGACAACGCCACGGGTGATGCTGCCCTCCTCGAGCTCGCGCGCGTGCTCTGGGGCCTGCGCGGGCAGCTCCGCCGGAGCGTGCGGATTGCGTGGTGGCCCGGGCATTCGACCGGGCGGTACGCCGGATCGACATGGTTCGCCGACACGTTCGCCGATGACATAGACGAGCGGTGCATCGCGCAGCTGAATATTGATTCCCCGGGCTGCGCCGATGCCACGGCGTACGAGGAAGTGATGTGGATGGCCGAGGCGGACGCGTTGTGCCGCGCCTCCATCCGTGACGCACTCGACGTGCCGTCCGAGCGAGTGCGTCCGCTGCGGGCGGGGGACTATTCGTTCAACCAGATCGGTCCCACCGGCCTGTACATGCTCCTCTCGAACATTCCAATCGAGGAGCGGACGCGTCGAGGCTACTACGCGGTGGGCGGCTGCGGAGGCAACATCGCCTGGCACACGCCAGACGATCTGATGCCGGTTGCAGACCTGGAGATCCTGCGCCGCGATCTCGCTGTGTATCTCACCACCATCGTTCGCGTTCTGAACGCACCCCTTTACCCGTTCGATTACGCGGCGACGGCGGATGAGATCCGTGAGGCGGTCGTGCAATACCAGCGCGCGGCGGGCGGCGAGCTGAACCTGTCGCCGCTGGTGGCCGACCTCGAGGAGCTGGCGGGCGACCTCCGGGCCTGGCGCCGAGACGCGGAGACGCGGCTGCGGGAGCGTCCGGAGGACACACTGGAACGGCGGCGGTGCAACGAGACCCTGCGACAGATTGCGCGCGTGCTCGTGCCGATCAATTACGCGCGTGGCGAGCGCTTCGACCATGATCCGGCCACGAAGTTCGGGCCGGTACCGCGGCTCGAGGCGGCTGCGACGCTCGGGTCGGCCACCGCGGAGATGAAGCCCTTCGTTCGCGTGGGCCTCGTGCGGGAGATGAACAAACTCCGAGCCGCACTGCGCACCATCCGCCGGGAGCTCAGAACGGCGGCTGCGGCGCGCGTGCTGCTCCACGGATGAAAGCCGCGGCCAAGGTCGGCTACGGCGAGCGGGAGTTTTTCGGCCGGATCGCGGTTGCGATCCGGGAGGGCGGCGGGTGAACATCCTTTACCAGATACCCGGCGATGTCACCGCCGGACCGCTGGGCGCACCTGAACTGGAGCGCCGTCGGGGCATCCTGCAGGGATGGGTACCGGGTGACGTCCGCGTAGAGGTGGCCGATGCGCCTGGCGGACCTCTGTCGATCGAGAGCCACGCGGAAGAAGCCCTGTGCGTGCCTCCGATGATCGCGGCGCTTTCTGCCAGGGTACAGCAACCCGACGCGGTGATCGTCGGCTGCTTCGGGGATCCCGGGCTCGCTGCGCTGCGGGAACTCCTGGACTGCCCCGTTGTCGGGCCTTTCGAGGCGGCGCTGCACATCGCCGCCCAACTTGGCGGGCGTGTTGGTGTGGTCACCATTCTCGATAGCGTCGTTCCAGTGCTCGACCATCTCGTCCGGGGGATGGGTCTGTCGCTGCGGTATGCCGGCGCGATTGCGATTGACGTTCCGGTGCTCGAGCTCAAGAACCAACCCGACGATGCCGCAGCGCGCGCCGCTGAGGCAGGGCTCACCCTGGTGCGCACCAAGGAGGCTGACGTGCTGGTGCTTGGCTGTATGAGTCTCGCATTCCTCGGTGTCGCCGGAGAGATTGCGACGCGCACCGGCGTGCCGGTGATCAATCCCGCCCGGTGCGCGCTCGAAACTGCCCGTTCGCTGGCGACGCAGGGTCTCGTGCAGAGCCGGCGGACGTACGCGAAACCAAGGAAGCCCATGGTGGTGGCCAGGGAGCGGCGATGAAGACACGCATGACCCGGAAGCAGTTTGTGAAGTCCGCCCTGCTGGGTGGGGCCTCGCTCGCAGTCGGTATGCCGCGCATGCTGGAAGCGCTGATGGTGTTCTACCCGGGCGCCTTCGACTATACGGAGGCGCAGCTCCGAGCCACCAGCGCCGCGGCGCCTTCGCCGGATATTTCAAGCAGGCCCGGGCCAACGGTGTCACCCTCGAGGATGCGGTGAGCCGCGCAACCCGGCTCCCTGCTGAACACTTCCGCGTGAAGGACCGAGGATTGCTCGCGACCGGCAAGGTCGCCGACGTGCTGGTCTTCGATCCGGAGCGCTTCACGTTTCCAACCCCCTTGGAGGCGGATCCTAACGATCCGTTTCCCCTGGCGAGCGGGGTGACGCACGTCGTCGTCCACGGCGTGCCCGTGCTGCTTGACGGGAAGCTCACGGGCGAGAAGACTGGGAAAGTCATCCTATGACCGGACGTCCTTCAGAAGGCGGGAGCAGGAACATGCTGAGAGCCGCAGTGAAAACCGGCACGTGCATCGTCGTTCTGGCCGTGGCCTTCGCCACTCTGAAGCCCACGGCGGCCACGCGCCAACGAGCGCAGGGCGACCGAAAGGCGCTGACCATCGAAAACATCGTCGGGCGGCAGGGTGGCGCGCGGCAGGCGGCTCTTTCGCCGGATGGCAAATGGGTCGCGGTCGCCGGCGATGGGCCGCAGGGCAGCGGGATCTACCTGGCGGCGCCGGGTGATTCGACGGCTCCGAAGCTGTGGACGGAGGGCAGCAATCCCGTCTGGTTCCCCGACAGCGGCCGGATCGCCTTCCTGCGCGGCAGCGAGCTGTGGAGCGTGGGCGTAAACGCCGCAGACGCATCCCAGGTCACCAAGGAGCAGAAGGACGTGCGCGCACCGTCCGTTTCCCCGGACGGGCGCACGATCGCGTTCTACTCGTCGCGGAGTGGCTATCAGGACATCTGGCTGGTGCCGAGCGACGGCAGTACAGCGGTCCGTCAGCTCACGCGCGAGGCCATGGCGCAGGACGATCCGCGCTTCGTCCCTGCGTGGTCCCCGGACGGTCGGCAGATTGCCTATATTTCGAACAAGAGCGACTACTGGCACGACGACCTGTGGCTCATAGATGTGGCATCGGGCAAATCGCGGCAGTTGTCCAGGAACCTGATGGCGGCGTCGGTGCCCGCCTGGTCACCGGATGGCCGGAGCCTGGCCCTCCTCGGAAATGCGAAGAAGGGCTATTGGTACGAGGACCTGCAGGACATCTGGGTGCTGGATGCGGCGTCCGGCGCTGAGCGCGTTGTGAAGATGCAGGTGTTTGCTACCGATTCGCTGCACAACCTGCCCGTCTACTGGAGCGGCGACGGTGCGCAGCTCTATTTCGTGTATCACGAGCGCGGCGATTACAACCTGTGGTCAGTGCCGTCCGGCGGCGGCATTGCCACCCGGGTGACTCATGGTCTCGGCTCGCTGCGCTCGCTTGCGACTACCGCGAAAGGGGACGCGTTCGTCTACGTTCGCTCCGGGCCGGTTCAGGGATCGGAGGGGGAGTATGTCGCGGCGATTGGTGGTCCGCCGAAGCAGCTCACGGAATTCTCGGACGGCTGGGAGAAGGTGCGGGCGCCCGTGGAGGTCTCGTATCGATCGTTCGACGGCCTTTACATCCAGGGATTCATGTACCTGCCGCCGGATATGAAAGCGGGAGCGAAGTATCCGGCGCTGGTACAGGTACACGGAGGAGGAACGAATTCTTATCTGCGCACACAGAACCTGCTGGAGCACTACCTCGCGTCGAAGGGCTATGTCGTCATGGCCATCAACTACCGGGGCGGCTCCGGCTTTGGGCGTGAATTCCAGGACATCGGGGTGAACGACTGGGCAACCGGGCAAGCGCACGATGCGGCCCTGGCGGCCGACTTCATGCGCTCTCTCCCATATGTCACGGGAAAGGTGGGTATCTACGGTTACAGCTACGGCGGCATCATGTCCATGGCGACGATCGCCCGGCACCCGGAAAAGTTCGACGCGGCGGTGCCGATGGCCGGTATTTACGACTTCGCCGACGCGCTCACCAATGCGGACCGACTGGGAAAGATCTTCGCGCAAACCGGCCACGGGGGTCCCCCGGAGAAGCGCAAGGAAGTGTACGCGCGCAGCAGCACCCTGGCACGATTGCCGAACGTGAAGACGCCACTACTGATCATGCACGGGGAGGCGGACGTCCGTGCGCCATTCCGGCAATACGAGCTCGCAGTGGCGATCCTCAAGAAACACGGGAAGACGTTCGAGAGCAAGAGTTATCCCGGCGAACCGCACGGATTCCGTAATCCGGCAAACCGCATCGACATGTACCAGCGGCTCGAGTCTTTCCTGGACAAGTATCTCAAGCAGTAGCGTCATGCCTCGCAGGTGGGGGCTCCATGCGAAGCGACAGTCAAAGGCCATCTTCGAGGCGTCCGCGGCCGTGAGATGTTCGCGATTTATCCGCAGTGCGGAACCTCAACTGTTCGGAACCGCGATTCGGCAGCCTTCTCGACACTTGTAATAATCCGTGTAGCCAGGCTGCGCAGATGTAGCATGTGTTGCTGTCTACCCCTCACAGACGAGACAGGGCACCGAATCACGCAGGAGGAACAGATGCGAATCAAGGTTTTGGGTGGGTTGGTCATCGCCGCGGCTCTTGCGGCAGTCGCGCCCGTGATGACGGTAACGAACGGGCAACCGGATGGCAACCGCCATCCCTACGTGGGGGTGGCGATCCAGTTCATCCCGAACACGAACTTCATCTCTGTCTGCTCCGGTTCGGCACTCTCGGCGACCCGATTC
>JACDBQ010000425.1 GCA_013694845.1 Acidobacteriota bacterium | reverse complement strand
CCGTGGTGGCGTGCGGCCCCCTGGCCGGGGACGCACGCAGGTGGCATCCGGCTTCCCACCTCCCGTTTTCCATGGCGTGACAGCGACTTATAGGCACGCACCATTCGACCGCAGGTGGCGCGAGGCTTGCTGTTGCTCTCTACAGACGTTTTCCGTGGAGGGCGCCGTGGAGGATTTCGACATCCCGCAGAACAAGCTGGCCGAGTCTGCTGAGCGCGTGGTCGACCGCGCGCTGGACGAGGCTCGACGGCGCGAACATCCGTTGCTCACCAACGAGCACGTCTGCCTCGCGTTCGCGCAGGTTGAATGGGACATGTTCGGGCAGGTCATGCGCGACCTGGAGCTCAACCCGCACGAGATCCTGCAGGCCATCGAGGAACACCTCCGGCTGATGCCGTGCGTGCCCGGACGGGACGTCCGGGTTGCGCCGTCGACCAAGCTGCTCTTCAAGCTGGCGCTGCTGCATGCGAGTCGGTCGGGCCGCCACGCGATCGAGGCGACGGACCTGTTCTCGGCCATTTTCGAGGAGACGCAGGGAATTCCCGTTTCGATCATTCGCCGTCACGGCATCGAGCCGGAGACGCTCGTCACGCGACTGGCGACCCGGATGCGCGATCACGAGCTCCGCGAAGAGCGGTTGAAAAAACGGTTCGAGCTTCCGCCATTCCTCAAACATTTCGCGACCAACCTCAATCAGCTCGCGCGTCAGGACAAAGTGCCGCCGGTCTTCGGCCGCGACTACGAGATGGACCAGGTGCTCGAGATCCTGTGTCATCGCGAACGCGCCAATTCGGTGCTGTTGCTCGGCGAGCCGGGGGTGGGTAAGACGGCGATTGCGGAGGGGCTTGCCCGACGCATCGAGTTCGAGCCCGAAAAGGTGCCGGTCCGACTTCGCGATTGCCAGATCGTCAACCTGCAGATGAACACGATGGTTGCCGGCACCATGCTGCGGGGAATGTTCGAAGACCGTATCCAGAACGTGATTCGAGAGATCAAGGAGCGGCCGACCCTGATCCTGTTCATCGACGAGGTGCACACGATGATCGGGGCGGGCTCTGCGCTCGGCGCGCCGTCAGATGCCGCCAACGTCTTCAAGTCGGTGCTGGCCCGCGGCGAGGTGAGGATCATCGGCGCCACCACCACGAGCGAATACAAGGAGTTCATCCAGGAAGACGAAGCGCTGGCGCGGCGCTTCCGTCCCGTGCACGTGTGTGAGCCGTCGATCGACGAGACCCGCACGATCCTCTACAACCTGCGCCCACGCCTCGAGCGGAACTACTCGGTACGCATCCAGGACGAAGCGATCGAGACGGCGCTGGAGATGTCTCCTCGGTACATGCGTCACCTGCAGCTGCCCGACAAGGTCATCGGCTGGCTCGATACCGCGTCGGTGAAGGCCGAGATCGGGCGGCGTTGGGAAGTCACCGGCGCCGATGTGGTGAACGTCATCTCGAAGGTTGCCCGGATCCCCGAAGACATGGTGTTCCGCGAGGTGACCGATCGCTTCCGCAACGTGGAAGCGCAGCTCGCGACGCGCGTTGTCGGGCAGCCTGAGGCGATCGATGCGGTGGCGCGGCGGCTCGTGCTCAACAAAGGACCGCTGAAGGACGGCTTCGATCGCCCGGACGGTGTCCTCCTGTTCCTGGGTCCGACGGGCGTCGGCAAGACCGAGCTCGCCAAGTCGGTCGCCCAGTTCCTGTTCGGCGACGAAAAGAAGATGATCCGGGTCGACATGTCGGAATACCAGGACGGAGCGATGGCGGTCGACAAGCTGATCGGGATGCCGCGGGGCATCGTCGGATCCGAGCGCGGCGGGGTACTCACCAACCAGCTGAAAGACAACCCGTACTCGGTGGTTCTGCTCGACGAAGTCGAGAAGGCGAGCCCGAGCATGCTGAACCTGTTCCTCCAGGCGTTCGACGAGGGCTGGGTCACGGACGGCCGCGGCAAGCGGGTTTATCTCAGCGACGCCATCATCATCATGACGTCCAACATCGGGTCGGAGTGCTTCAGGAGGTTGAGCAGCCCGCTCGGCTTCTATTCGAAGCAGATCGGGATCGAGCAGGTGCAGGGGGAGATCTCGCGCGAAATGGAACGGCGATTCAGTCCGGAGTTCCGCAACCGCATCGACGAAGTCGTGATATTCAGACCGTTGTCGAAAGACGAAGTACGTCTCATCGCCCTGCAGCAGATTGCCAAGACCGAGAAGTCACTGGCGCGGAGCGGTCGCACCCTCACGGTGACTCCCGCGGCGGTCGAGCACCTGGTGAACGAGGGCTACAGCCTCGCTTATGGCGCTCGATTCCTCAAGCGCGTGATCGAGAACCGGATCAAGCTGCCGATCAGCCAGCGTTGGACCGAAGGTCGGAAGTTCACGGCCGATGTGGTCGACGGCGCGCTGACTATCGAGGTCACGCGGGAGAGCGGCAGTTACGAACTGGCCGCGACGGCGTAAATCACGTGCGACGTGCGACGTGCGACGTGCGACGTGCAGACCGGTATCTGCCCTACCTGGATGTGCCTGACCCACCGGACTGAAAATCCAGGCCAGCCTGTTCGGGCTCCTCGGGTTCGGGATCGGTTTCCGGCGAGTGCTCGCCCGGAGCCGGGCGGTGCCGTCGTTGCAGTTCGTATCGGTCCTGCAGGACCGTGATCATCCCTCGAACGCCGGTCACGTAACCGGGCTTCGCGTAAGCACCGACGTACAGCCGTTCGTATCCCTCCACGAGGTGCGGGAACTCCGCCGCCAGGAATCCCATGAAATGATCCCTGGTGCCGCCTTTCAAATACATGATATTCGCGCCCATGAACGCGGCGCCATGGTCGGCGATGGCCCGAATGGTCGCTTCGAGCCGAGCGGGTTGGGTCGTAAACCCAGGGACTACCGGTGCCATCAAGACCCCGACAGTCACGCCGGCGTCGCGTAAGGTGCGGACCGCTCGCAGACGCTGGAGCGGATGCGCGGTGCCCGGTTCCAGCGCTCGCCACGCCGCGTCGTCTACGGTCGGCACGCTCACGTAAACGGTGCAGCCAGGGCCCTTGCCCAGTTCGGCGAGCAGGTCGGCGTCGCGCACGATCATCGGACCCTTGGTGACGAGCCCCACAGGGGTCCGTGCGTGGAGCAGTGCTTCAAGCGCACGCCGGGTCAGCTTGTACTGCCCCTCGATCGGCTGATACGGGTCAGTCGCGGTGCCGACCGCAACCTGCTCGCGGGTCCACGTGGGTCGATCGAGCTCCCGCCTGAGGACCTCAACCAGATTGACTTTCACGAGGATGAACGACGAGAAGTGGTCGCCGGGACCCAGCTCGAACTGCGTCTGATAGCGCCTCGCGAAGCAGTAGTGACAGCCGTGGGTGCATCCGCGATACGGGTTCAACGTCCAGTTGAACGGCATGCCCTTGACCGCGTTGAGCGCCGATCGGCAGGTGATTTCCTGGTAGCTCGCCGCGTCGGCTTTCCTTTGGGCGTCGTCAATCGCAGCCTCGGCCCCGTCAGTCTTGATCCTGAGGGCCAGGGTGCGGGTGGTCGGCAGACGTCTGCCGAGGTCGAAAATGAAAGGCTGCGCTGCCATGTTTCGCCTTTATTTCGCCACAACCGCCGGCCTCTGTCAATCATTCCGGATCAGAGCAGGTAAGCGATCGCGAAACCTGCCTGGGCCACGAACATCATTCGATACATGTGCGCCCAAGAGACGTGGTTGGCGTCGATGGCGAGCTCCTCCGGCTTCCGCAGCATCAGGTAGCAGACGTACGCGCCATAGATCGTCATGAACGCGGAAAGCGCCTGGAGGAGCCAGAAATTGCCGGTGAGGACGCCGCTGAAGGCTCCGTATGAAATCAGCAGGAACGGAAGAACGAACGACGGCGAGATCAGCCATGCGGCGCGCCGCACGCCATACAGGATGGGCAGCGTGCGGCAGCCTCCACGCGCGTCTCCCTCCATGTCGGCGAAGTCCTTTGTGGTCGACGCTCCGAGAAGGAAAAGGCCGAACACGGCGCCAATGAACCAGGGCTCGACACCGCAGATCGTTTTCACGCAGGACCACCCAGCCACCTTGAGCAGTACGCCGCGCGGTATCGCGATCGTGACATTCGCCCAGAGCCCCCGCTGCTTGGTGCGCAGTGGCGGGCACGAGTAGATGAACGTGAAAATCGTGGCGATGACGACGATCCAGAAGTGTTCACGTCGCCCGTTCGGGGTGACCAACCACGCCAGCCACAGCGCGGCCGCGTACATGACCACCGTGAAGATCCAGGCCTCGCCAATCGACAGCCGACCGCTCGTGAGCGGACGGCGGGGTTTGTTGATGCGGTCGATCTCGAGGTCGTAGATCTGGTTGAGGGCGTTGTTACCGGCGTTGAGCACCATCGCCATCACTGCGCCGATTGCCGTGAAGCGCAGAAGCTCGCCGGTCCACGAATCCGGCGGCGCGGCGCCTGCCGCGGTGATCGCCCCGGAGACGACACCGAGCGCGGGAGCAACCAGCGTGAATGGACGCGACAGTTCCATCCACAGGCGGGCTCTCGACTCCGCTTTCATAGAAAGTGCGACAACTC
>JACDBQ010000419.1 GCA_013694845.1 Acidobacteriota bacterium | reverse complement strand
TATTCGAGTACCTCAAGATTCTGCGGCGGCGGAAGGCCTGGTTCATCGCCGCCTTCGTGGCCTCTGTGGCCGTCGGCGTCACTCTCGCGATCCTGCTGCCGAAGACCTACCGGTCGAGCGCCACGATCGCGGTGCAGGCGCCCGCCGTCTCGCTCGATCTCGTCCCGGCCCGTGCCGACCTCAGTCGCGAGGAACGCCTGCTGGCGCTGTCGCAGCAGCTTCGCAGCCAGACGGTTCTCGCCCGCGTGGCACGCGAGGAACAGCTGCTGTCGGACCGGCCGATCGAAGTGGTCACGGGAGAGCTGATGCGCCGCATCGAAGTGCTGCCAACCAAGCCGATCGCGCGGGACGGCGATCGCCAGGAGCTGAGCGCTTTCGAGATCGTCTACAAGGATGGCACCGCGGATCGCGCCCGGCGCATCGCGGACCGGCTGGCGAACGTGTTCGTCGACGAGCATTCGAAGAGCCGCGAGCTTCAGGCTGAAGGCACCGCCGAATTCCTATCGCAGCAATTGAACCGCAGCCAGCAGCGGATCTCGGCGCTCGAAGGCCGCCTGCGGGCCGCGAAGGAACGCTTCCAAGGCAAGCTGCCCGAGCAGACCGCCGCCAATCTCCAGACGGTGAGCGGCATGCGCTCGCAGCTCGAGTCGACGAGCAACAACCTGCGATCGGAACTGGATCGCCTGTCGCTGATCGACCGTCAGGTCCAGGCCATGAAACAGGGCGCGGCTCCCGTCGGGGTCGGGGTCGCGAATCAGGGCGCCACGCCCTCTCCCCAGCAGCGGGTGACTGCGCTCCAGCGGCAGCTCGCGACGGCGCGCACGCAGTACAAGGACACCCATCCGGAAGTTCAGGAGCTCGAGCGCGAGCTGCAGTTGGCCCGGCAGGAAGCCGCGGCGATGAGTCAGCAGCCCGAGAGCACGCGGCAGGAGCTGCTCGCCGGGGATCCGCTGTATCAGCAGACGATGGCCGACCGCAACCTCACGCAGCTGCGGATCAGCAGCCTGCGGCGCACCGAAACCCAGCTTCAGCGCGACATCGTTCGCTACCAGTCGCAGATCGAAGCGTCGCCGATGGTCGAACAGGAGCTCAGCTCGCTGCAGCGCGAGTACGACATCGAGCGGGATAACAACAAGCACCTGTCGGAAAAGCATTCGACCGCGCAGGTGCAGGAGCAGATCGCACGGACCCGCGGCGGCGAGCGCTTCAGTGTGCTCTATCCGGCCTACATGCCGGACAGTCCCGAGAGCCCGAACCGCGGCCGGATTCTGCTATTGGCACTCGCCGCTGGCTTCGGGCTTGGTTTGGCGCTGGTGTTTGCGCGCGATTACGTCGACCAGTCGATTCGCGATGCGCGCGCCGTCCAGGACGAATTCGCCGTGCCAGTGCTCGCCGAGATCCCGAGGATTCACACGGCATGAGCCGTTTTGGACTAGTGAGGAATAGATCATGAGCCGCATTCATCGTGCTGTGGAGAAGGCCGACCGGGAAGGGTTGCTGACCTGGACCAAGGCCGGCGGTCAAGGGACCGCGACGCCCGTACAGGAACCGCCGCCGGCTGCGCTGCCGGCGTCGCCCCGGGCCCGGACCCCTCCTCCCCTCACCTGGAACCCTCCAGCGTCGGAACCCTCAGTGTGGGACGCCCCGGTCGCGACCGCTGTCAGGATCAGCCCGATGTTCGTGGCGGCCACGGCTCCGGGATCGGTCGCCGCTGAGCACTACCGCCTGCTCCGCACGCGGCTGCAAGGGCACGAGAACGGACGGCGCACGCAGCTCCTGCTGGTCACCAGCCCGCGCATGGGCGACGGCAAGACCACGACCAGCGCCAACCTCGCGCTCACGATGGCCCAGGAGTTCCACCAGCGCGTCGTGCTGGTCGAAGCCGACCTGCGGCGGCCCGCACTGACGGAGCTTTTCGGCCTCCCACCGGGTCCCGGGCTGGTCGACGTGCTGCTCGGCGGCGTCTCACTGGAGTCCGCCCTAGTCCAGATCCCCGGGCAGCAGCTGTTCCTGCTGCCGGGCGGCATGGCGGCCCCGCGCTCGGCCGGGCTGCTCGAGTCGACGATGATGCGGCACACCCTCGACTCGCTGCGGGGACGCTTCGATCGGATCGTGATGGACGCGCCGCCGGTCACCATCGCCGACACGCACGTGCTCGCGAGAATGGCGGACGGCGTGGTGTTCGTCGTGCGCGCCGGCGTCACGCCCCGCGGAGCGGTCGAGCGCGCGCTGGCGGAAATGGACGGGGACAAGCTCCTCGGCCTGGTGCTCAACGATGCCGATAGCGGCGATGATGCCGGATACGGCTATCCCGATGCGCCGCGGGACGCCGTGCGCCGGTAGAACCAGCCATGCGGGTCTTCAACCGGCACGTTTCGCAGCGACACCTGACTGTCTTCACGGGCGAGCTGTTCCTCATTCTCGGCTCGATGTGGTTTGTCGCGTACGAAGGGCATGCCGGCAATCTGGCAGGGGCGATTGCGAAGGGAGCGGTCGTGGCGGCCGTCTGCCTGCTCTGCTTCTATTACAACGACTTGTACGATCTGACGGCGGTGCGCACCACCCGGGAGATGGTCATCCGGCTGCTCCAGGCCATCGGCATCGCGATCATTCTCATCGCCCTGCTCTATGTCGCCGTCCCCTGGCTGGTCGTCGAGGACGGCGCGTTCATCCGCGCCGCCGCATTGTTCCTGTCGGGCATTCTGGTCTGGCGGCTGGTGCTGCACCGGGTGCAGCGCTGGCAGTCGTTCGGCGAGCGCATCCTGATCGTCGGGACGGACGAGGCGGCCCAGACCATTGCCCGGCAGGTCCTGGCGCAACGCGACTTCCCCTACGAGATCATCGGCTTCATCGACGAGGGTCCCCGCGGCATCGGTGAGTCGGTAATGAATCCGCGCGTGGTCGGCACACCCGCCGATATCGAACGGCTCGTGATGACCCACGGTATCGATCGGATCTTCGTCGGTTTATCGGACCGTCGAGGGCGCCTGCCCGTGAGCGAGTTGCTGCGGGCGAAGTTGCGGGGCGTCCGGGTCGAGGATGTGAATACCGTCTACGAGCGGTTGACCGGCAAACTGATGGTCGAGGGCCTCCGGCCCAGCTGGTTGATCTTCTCCGACGATTTCCGCGCGTCGCGGCTCACCCGGCAGATCAAGCGGACCTTCGACATGGTCCTGGCGCTGGTCGGGCTCATCGTCGCGGCCCCTTTGATGGCGCTGACGGCGCTGGCGGTCCTGCTCGAGTCTGGTCGGCCCATACTGTACCGGCAGGAGCGCGTTGGTGAGAACGGACGCGTCTTCACACTCGCCAAGTTCAGGTCCATGCGGCAGGACGCGGAGCAGGGGACGCCGATCTGGGCGAGCGCCGAAGACAACCGCGTCACCCGGGTGGGCCGGTTCATCCGGCGGACACGGCTCGACGAGTTGCCGCAGCTGTGGAATGTGTGGCGCGGTGACATGAGTTTCGTCGGCCCCCGCCCGGAACGGCCGTTCTTCATCGCCCAGCTGGCCGCCCAGATACCGCTCTACGAGCAGCGCCACGCGGTCAAGCCCGGGCTGACGGGTTGGGCCCAGGTGAAATACCGGTACGGCGCCTCCATAGAAGATTCACTCGAGAAACTCCGATACGACCTGTACTACGTCAAGCACATGTCACTGCCATTCGACCTGACCATCCTGTTTGATACCGTCAAAGTAGTGCTGTGGGGCACCGGGGCGCGATGAGTCACACCGCCCCCGCGGAGGTCATCTGGGGCGAGGTCGATCAGACCCGCACGGTTGCCAAGAACGTGAGCACGCGGTACGCGTCACTCAGCGTGGACCTCGTGTTGGGGCTGTCGATGCTCCCCTTCAACACGCACTACCTTGGGCCCTCGGAATACGGCTTGTGGGTCCTGGCGGCCTCGATCGTGGCCTACTTCCCGGTCCTCGATCTGGGATATGGGACCGCCATGGAACGGTTCGTGGCGCAGTACCGGGCACGCAAGGACGCTGGCGCCATCAACGAGATCGCCAGCACGCTCGTCATTGTCTTCACGGCCATCGGCGCCGCGGCCTTTGTCGTTATCGCCGTCATCGCGATGAACCTGGGCGCGTGGTTCGATCTCGATCCGGCCCAGGCACGGACCGGCCACCTCGTGATGCTCTTCGTCGGGCTCCAGTTCGCCGGAGGGCTCCCCTTCGCGGTGTTCGGTGCTGTCGTGAACGGCTTTCAGCGGACCCGCCTGAACTCGTTCGTCGGCACGACGGTCAGCCTGACGGTCGCGGCCGTCAATGTCGTGGTCGTGCTGATGGGCGGAGGGCTGGTCGAGATGGTGGGCTGGATGACGCTCGCTCGCGTCCTCGGCTACATCGCCTACCGGCTGAATGCCTACCGGGTCTTCCCGCTGCTCCGCGTCCGGCCGACGCTGTTCCGCAAGGCGCGGTTGCGCGAAGTGTCGCGATTCAGCGTCTACATGATGATCCAGGATGCCTCGAACCGGGTGAACTACGCGACCGACCCGATCATCATCGCGGCCGCCATGGTGCCGGGCGCGGTCGCGGTCTGGACGGTCGCACAGCGGCTGGCCGACGTCGCGATCCAGCTCACGAATCAGCTCAATTACGTCCTCCTCCCCATCGTGGTCGATTTTGACAGTGCGCAGCGCGACGATCGTTTGCAGGACCTGCTCGTCCAGGGCACGCGTTTCTCGCTCGCGACCACGCTGCCTGTCGCGGGCGCAATGGCGCTGCTCGCCGAACCAGTCGTCGTCGGGTGGACGGGCCCGACATTTTCGGGCGCGGCGAAGGTCCTCGAGATCCTGGCGCTGGTCGTGATCGTTCGGGTCGGGTCCGCCACGGCGAGCACGATGCTCCAGGGCGCCGGCCGGCACCGGCTCGTCGCCGGCTCGAATATCGCCGCAGCCTCGGTGAACGTCGGGCTGAGCATCGTGCTGGTGTATCCATTCGGGTTGCCCGGCGTCGCGCTGGCCACGCTCCTTCCCATCAGCTTTCGAGCGGCGGTCATTCTGATCCCGTCAGCGTGCCGGCGCGTGGGCATGCCGCTGCGTCAATTCGCGCGGGCCGCGATCTGGCCCGCCCTGTGGCCGACGGCCGCGGCACTCGGCATCGTGGCCTGGTTGCGCCCGCACGTGGACTCCCTCGGACAGGCCGTCCTCGTCGGGGCTGCCGGAGGGCTCGTTTACGCCGCGCTGTTCATCGGCATGGCGATCGGTACTCGCGATCGCAGCCGCTACATCCTCAAGCTCCGAAGCCTGGCAGGCCGGCCCGCCGTGGAGGCCGTATGATCAGCGTCCAGACGACGGCGGTGATTCTGGCGGCGGGGTCCGGCACTCGTCTGACCGGCAGCGAAGTCATCCGGCCGAAGTGTCTCGCGCCATTTGGCAGTTTCACCTTGATCGAGGTGCAGATGCGGGCGCTTCGCGCGCAGGGTATCGAGGATATCGTGGTCGTGGTCGGCTATGGCGCCGGACGCGTGCGCCAGGCCTGCGGACCGGGCGTGCGCTTTGTCGAAAATGCCCAGTATCTCGACACCAACAGCATGTATTCGATGTGGTTGGCACGGCCGCTGCTACGTGGTGCCCTGGTGGTCATGAATTGCGATGTGCTGTTTCATCCCGCGATGCTGAGGGACCTCCTCACGGCCGGGCACGAGAACGCGCTGCTCGTCTCTTACCCGGACCCTGGGGCTGCGCCATTTGGTGCCGAGGAAATGAAAGTGCGCGTGCGGCGCGGTCGCGTCGACGATATCCGGAAGGACCTCCCGCTGGCCGAAGTCGATGGTGAGAATGTCGGGATCGCGAAGTTCAGCGAGCGCGGCGCGGCGCGCTTGATGGAGGTGGCCGAAGAGATCATCAGCTCCGGCTCCGTGCGGGACTGGGCGCCGCGGGCGTTCGGCACGTTCGCACGGGAGCAGCCGCTGTACGCCGTCGGCACGCGTGGACTGCCATGGACCGAGATCGATACGCCCGAGGACTACCGGTATGCCTCGAGCGTCGTGTTCCCCGCGATCGAGCCCGCCGTGCATGACTTGTCGCCCAGCCTGCAGTGGGGAGCCTGAGATGTTGCCCATGTCATCGATCTCCACGCCGCCGGCGCACCGCGACTCGAGCCCGCTCAGCGCCAACCTCCGCGTCGCCGCGCTTGGCGGCGGCACCGGGCTGCCGAACGTGCTCCGCGGTTTGTGTGCGCTGCTGTACGCCGGATCGTCGCGCGGCCATGATACCCAGCCGAGCGATCGGCTGGTGGCGATCGTCACCACCACCGATGACGGCGGGAGCTCGGGCCGACTCCGCCGGGAGTTCGGTGTCACCCCCCCGGGCGATATTCGGAACTGCCTGGCGGCACTGGCCGAAGACCAATCGCTGATTACCGCGTTGTTCCAATTCAGGTTCGAAGCGGGGGACGGGCTGAACGGGCATGCGCTCGGGAATCTGATGCTGACGGCCCTGACCGAAGTGACCGGCGATTTTGTGAAGGCGGTGGAAATCGCCGCGCGAGTGGTCGGCGCCCGTGGACGCGTGATACCGGCGACGGTCGACCAGGTGTCTCTGTCGGCGGATCTGATGGACGGACGAACGATCTCGGGCGAGAC
>JACDBQ010000402.1 GCA_013694845.1 Acidobacteriota bacterium | reverse complement strand
GTGTAAACGCCGCCCGACAGTGCCTTGGAATAGCCGCCCGGCGCGCCCCAGCCCCGACTGGATCTCGTCCACCATCAAGAGGACGCTCTACGGCGGCAGATCCCGGCGACAGTCGCGAGGTAGCCCTCCGGCGGCACGATGATGCCGGCTTCACCCTGGATCGGCTCGACAAGAAAAGCGCAGGTCGCCGGGGTGATCGCCCGTTCCAACGCGGCATCGCCGAAGGGCACCGTCGAGAAACCCGGAAGGAAGCGGCCGATGCCCTCCCGGTACTGCGGTTCGGTCGAGAAGCTACCGCTGCCAGCGTCCGGCCGTGTAAGTTGTTCGAGCAGACAACGACCTGGCGAGGCCTTCCGGAATCCCCTTGACCGCGTCTCCCCACTTGCGCGCCGCTCTGATCGCGGTCTCGACGGCCTCGGCCCCCGAGCTCATGAGGATCGCCTTCTCGTAGCCAGTCAGACGATTGAGCTGCTCATACAGCCCTGGCAGCTGATCGTTGCGAAACGCGCGACGTGAGCCTCACGCGCTCCATCTGGCGCGCAGCGGCGGCGAGGATCCTGGGATGGCAGTGGCCCTGATTGACGGCCGAATACGCCGCAAGGCAATCGAGGTAGCGGCGCCCTTCCACGTCGTGGACCCACATCCCTTTGGTGCGCTCGATCACCACATCCAGCGGTTGATAGTTGCGGGCGCCAAAAACGGTCCTCGAGGGCGATCAGCGCGGACGATGGGGTCTCAGGGATGGGTGCCACGGTCTTTGGCTCCTGCGGGGACGGGTTGACGTTTCGGGACTGAGGACCCGAGTCAAAGTGTCACACAAGGCACAGAGTCAGCCGTCATCACCCGGTGAACGGCCCGGGTCAAGGCGAACCTTATCCGCTCCGTTCGTCCGCCGGCTCTCCGTTCCTTCGTTGTGAAACCGTCCTTTTCGTTCCGCCTGCAACCTGGTAGTTCCCCAGCGCCGCCCCGAGCTCCTGACTGATCTCTGTGGCAAGCGACGTCGGCGAGACCACCCTCGCCAGCCCCCCGAATCCGAGGATCCAGCTTTTCAGCGCCCAGTCGTTCACGACGTGGAGGGTGAGCAGCGCCGACCCGTCGCTCGCATCCTCGATCTGCTGGGAGGGATGCCAGATGCGCTCGCGCACGTAGCGGGCGATCTTCGGTTTGAAGACGATATCGATCCGCTCCGGCGTTCCCTGGTTCACCCCCAGCGAATGCGCGAACGCATCGTCGGGTAACTCGAGCGGCTCGAAGCGCTCCTCGGTCAGCGAGAGCTGCTCGATGCGGTCAACGGCAAACGTCCGCAGCTCGCCGTACTCCGGGACCATCCCGATCACGTACAGGCCTCCCTGGCCGAAGAGCAGGCGATACGGTTCGAGCACGTACGTTTTCTCCCGGTTACTCGAGAACGAGTGGTAGCGCATGGTGACCCGACGATGCTGCATCGTGGCTTCGACGAGTTGCGCGACTTCCCGTGTCCGCGGCTCGGTCGCCTGGGCGCCGGGCTCGGCTTTGGCCTGCATCACGAGGGGCATCCGGTCCAGGAACTGCCTCATGCCTGGGGTCAGCGCGGTGGACAGTTTCTCGAACGCACTGTGGACATCGCGCTCGAACGGCGTTCCCGACAGGCACGCCACGAGGGTGCGCGAGAAATACAATGCGCTCAGTTCCGCGAGCGTGAAGCCGGTGTCGTCGAGCCGGCGAAAGGCCTTCTGCTCGAGCGTCCAGAACTTTTTCCCATCGTGGGTTTCGTCAAACAGAGGAAAGCCGGCAGTCTGAAGCGCCTCGAGGTCCCGGCGGATCGTGCGCGTCGTCACGGAGGTGCGCGCGGCGAGATCGTCGATCGTCACGCGCCGCGATGCTTCGAGCTCCTTGAGGATCGACCATTGCCGGATGACTTCCGCGTTCCTGGGCATTACGTGACCTGCTGGGTGGAAGGGTGGCCAGCGATGCGCGCCTGAAACGAGTGTCGCCGCTTGTCAGTCCACCGCGCGTAGCTCCAGTGTCCAGGCCCCATCAGCCCGAACGAGGATGGCGAGATGAAGGCAAATTCCCGAGGGGCGAGGAGCGCAAACAGCATCGCGAACAGACCGACGCCGGCAGAGACCAGATGATGGCCCGCCATTGCCCGCGCGTCGAACGCACCGAGTGGCGTCAGCCCGTAATCACCTCGTCGCCGGTGAGCGTGAACATAGAGGAGCGCGAACAGCCCTGTGAGCAGGAAGAAACCCAGGCCGTAAACCGTCGAGGCACGCGCGAGCTCGTCCAGAGACATCTGCTTCACCGGCACGTTTGTCTCCAGCCGGAAAATCTGGAACATGAACGAATCGAACATGAACTTCAGCGGATAGATTAGAGCCGCACCACGAAGAGCAGCATGCTGTTGAAATCGTGATGCCGTCCTGCAGCGGATATCGCTCGAAGAACGTGTCGTGCTCGTGCCAGATCCACACCAGTAACGCAAAGCAGCATGCGAATGTCGGGATGCCGTGAATCAGCTTGACCAGATCGGCTAGCTTCTCGGCACATCCGCGGTGATCACCAGCAGCGTCAGCGCAAACCCGAACACCGCGTCGCTGAACTCCTCGAGCCTGGAGATCTTGTGTTTGCGCAACGTCAGCATGCCGCGAAATATAACAAAAATAGTGGTTTACGGGTATGACCTACCTTGTCACAGGGTGCTTTTAGACTTCATTCATCGGGCGATCGGAACACCGTCGTCCGCAGCGTACTGAGATCCAGAGCCATTGCGGAACGGACTCAACAGGAGCAGCCAGATGACACGGTTCGACGGTTCGGCGGCATTGACACTGGACTTCGGCGGTGTGGTCGGGGTCACAACGACCGGTGCGATGAGCTCGAGGGCACCGGGGTTGCGACTGGCGGCTCCCACGGGTGGTCTTCGCGGTCCCGACAAGTACAGAGTGCTCGAGCACCGTCGGCGCCAGGCGCAGATCAAGGCACGGCACTTGCTTGAACTGATGGAGGAGGCGCGATAGCCAATGGCGAACTGCACGCACGGGAACGGACGCGCGTTGTGCTTCGAGTGCTTCAAGGATGGTATGGAGCGGACCCGCGCGCGCCGCGCCGCCTGGACGCAGCGTGACCTGCCGTTTGACTTTGTCGAAACGCAGCGCACGTTGTCGGAGCAGGAAGTGGCTCACCGCCGCCAGATGCTCGAGCATCTCGTCGAGGCCGCGCGCAAAGGGGCCTGACATCGTCAGGCTCCGCTTTCTCATCAGCCCCAACCCTCATCGTACGACTTCAGCCCGACCGTTAACGCTCGACTCTCGAGCCGCGCGGGCTGGTCGGGCCATGACCCGAAGCCAGTCCCGCGATCCCCGCTATCGCGCGCCCGACGCTCCGCCCCCCGCCACCCCTCCGCCGCCGTGAACCCCGCCGCCGTGCGCGCCGGCACCGCCGGTCGCGACCAAGGCAGCAAATGCATGGCCGCTGTCGAGACCAGACGCAGCCTGAAACCAGGCCGGTGTTTCCGCATTTCTCTTCTTCATGAACTTCGACCAGGCCTCCGCGAGGCCCAAGGCGACCGCGAACGGCAGAATCCTGGCTTCGGCTGTGCCTCCCGCCCCCCACCGGGGTTCGATCTGCTGCGGGTCGGAGAGATGCTTCTGATACGCGCGCCAGAGTTCTGCGCGGCGGACCCCTTCGTTCGACAGCGGGGTCTGCGATGCCACGACGATGAAGCTGGTCATGGCGACGAGGGCGATCGCCAGCGGTACCAGAAAGGGCCACCCCCCGTGGTCCTCAATCAAAAAGGCGCAGGCGATCACCCCGGCGGCGGCAATCGCGAGCAGGACCACGCCGGTTTGTACGTACCGCTTTCGGCTTGCTTGCCGGCGTGGATCGATCATCTGCGCGTCGGCGAGCTCGCGAAGGACGGCGTTCTTGAATCGGGACCAGTGACGCGTGAGCGCCGTCCGCGCTTTCGACAGCGACACGGTCGCGCCGACGCTGGTGGCGCTGCTGAATATGAGGTCCAGGGCTGTCTGTTCGTGCAGGGGGACGGTCGTCCTGCGGAGCAGCTCGATCGTGAAGCTCCGACCACCGAAGCGTCCGTGCGGCCCTTCCCGGATGGCGACGATGCCGCGTTCGGCGAGTGAGAACAGGGAAGCCATCGCGTGTTCCAGTTGCGGCCGACCATTCGCAGCGAGGGCGCCGGCGATACCCGGCGGCGTCCCGTCAGGCGGGAGCATGGAGCCCCAGCGCACGCCCAGGTCTGAGGGCGGAGCGTCGTAGTTCTGGCGCAACGCGAAGATCAACATCAATCCGGCGAGTCCGATGACAACGGACGTGGTCAACCACAGCGGCATGCGCTGGCGGTGTGCAATCTGCCGGGCCTGCCAGGCTGGGGGGCCGTCGAGCACGCTTCCACGAGGCAGCGAGATCGACACGACGAACGACCCATTGCGCCGGATCGTCGTTGCCTGAGCGGTGACGGTGGTGCCACGGACCGTGACGCTCGAGTCGCCATCCACGCGGCGTGTCTCGAGCCCCGGGGCTTCCACCGGCGGTTCCGGCGCGAGGACCTCGACGGTGGTGGACGCGATCCGGTAGCCGTGCTCGCGTGGCAGCGCTCGCCATTGCAGTAGATCGGCCCGCGCCGTCTGGCGCACCACCCCACGCGCGAGGTAGGTGAGCTCGAACGTGTGCGTGCTTCCCGACAACGGGGAGAAATTCCACTCGACCCTGAGGCCGTCCCTGGAGCGCACGCGAACCTGCCCCGGACCCTCTCCCGGTGGCAGCACGGTGCCGTCCATCGAGGCTTCAACGAATTCGACGCCGTCAGTGGCGCGCGTCGGAACGACACGGAAGACCTGTTTGAAGGTGCCTTCGGTGAACACGAACACGATCGTCTCGTGCACTTTGAGCGATCCACCGGGTTGAACCTCGATCCGGGAGTCGAATCGACTGGCGGTGTACTCCTTCGCGATCGCCGGCGTCGCGATCGAAATCCACGTCAACGTCAGGAGAAGCAGGCGAGCGAACATGCGCCATGATAGCGCCCGTTTACGTTATGCTCCCGCGGATGCTGGTCTGGAGCGTTGGGGCCGCGCTGTTCCTCGGTGCGGTGATGACGGCCGGGGACTTCGTGTGGGCGTATTTCGGCGTGCGGAACACCGTTCTTGCGGGCGTCACCCACGGCGTACTGATGTGCCTCTGCATCGGCGGCGTCATCGGATTACGCGCCAATCGACCGACCGCAGGCCTCGTTGTCGGGCCGCTGGTTGGTGTGCTGGCCGCGGCAGCCTTCTACGCGCTCGCGCCGACACTCGGCTGGGGCGCCATGCTGCCGGCGTGGATGCTGTTCTGGATCTGCTTCGGCCTGTTTCAGCGTTTCCTGCGCACCGAACGACTCCCGCCTGCGCTCGGACGAGGGGTGACGGCCGCCGTGCTCTCGGGGTTGGCCTTCTACGCGATTTCCGGCATCTGGACGCGCCCGTCACCCGGGAGACCGAATTATCTCGTCCATTTCATGTATTGGTCGTTCGCATTCCTGCCGGGCTTTCTGGCGCTGTTCTTCGGCCGTTCGTCGCGGCGGCCGCCGGCCTGACGGCGCATGTCACAGACAGCTCACAGGGTGCAAAGAATTCGCGTGATAGATTCGACTTCTTTATGAGGAGTCGCTCCATGTTCCGAGTCCTGCTCGTTCCCTGCCTGGCGGTCGCGATGATCGCTGCCCCATCCGCGCAGACAGACCAGAAGGTCACGGTCCCGATCGAGTATCACAAGCTCGAGAACGGTCTCAAGGTCGTGATGTCCCGCGACACGTCATCTCCGACGGCGGTCGTGGCGCTCTACTACAACATCGGGTTTCGACTCGAGCCAAAGGATCGGACGGGGTTCGCGCACCTGTTCGAACACATGATGTTCCAGGGTTCCGCGAACCTCGGCAAGAACGAATTCATTGGCCTGGTCGAATCGAACGGCGGCATCCTGAATGGCTCGACGCGCTTCGACTTCACCAACTACTACCAGATCATCCCCGCCCACACCGTCGAGACCGTTCTCTGGGGCGAAGCCGACCGCATGCGCGGCCTGAACATCACGCAGGAGAATCTCACCAACCAGCAGGGAGTCGTGAAGAACGAGGTGAAGGTCAACGTGCTGAATCAGCCCTACGGCGGATTTCCGTGGCTCGATCTTCCGCAGCTGGCCAACACGAACTGGTTCAACGCTCACAACTTCTACGGCGATCTCGCGGACCTCGATGCGGCAACGCTCGGTGATGTTCAGCAATTCTTCCAGACCTACTACTCGCCGAATAATGCCGTTCTGGTCGTGACCGGTGACATCGATACGGCGCAGACGCTCGGCTGGATCCGCACCTACTTTGCCGGCATCCCTGCATCGAAACTGCCCGCGCAACCCGACATCGCGGAGCCGCGCCAGGAGAAGGAAAGACGGACGAATCGCGAGGACGCCCTCGTGAACCGGCCCGCTCTCGCCCTCGGCTATCACCATCCCGTCCGCGACACGCCCGAGTTCTACGCCATGGGGCTCATCGACCAGATGCTCGTGCAGGGGCAGGACAGCCGCCTCTACCAGGCGCTCGTGCAGAAGCGTGGGCTGACGGGCTCGGTTTCCGGCGGTGCCAACCCGGGGCTCGGAAGCATGTTCGACGTGAAGGGGCCAATGCTCTGGACGGTCTACATGATTCACGACAGCGACAAGCCGGCCGACGAAATCCTCAAGGCGATCGACGAAGAAGTCGCCCGGCTGCAGCACACGCCGGTGACGAAGGAGGAACTGGAGCTCGCCCTAGTGAAGCAGCGCTCGGCGCTGTATGCCGAGCAGGAACAGTTCGTTCGTTTCGGCCGTGCCAATCTCCTCGCGTCGTACGCGTTGTTTGACGATGACCCCGGCAAGATCAACCGGATGGAGGACGATTTCCGCACAGTGACGCCGGAGCTGATCCAGCAGACGGCGCGCGAGTACTTGCGCCCCGGCAATCGGACGATCCTCACGATCACGCCGAAAGCGAAGGGCAACTGACATGACGAAACGACTGATCCTGATCCTGGCTGCCGTGGCCCTCTCGGTGGCACCAGCCCTGGCCCAGGCTCCCCAGGCCGCGCCGTTCCCGTCGCAGCCGCCGAAACCGGGCGCACCGCGAGATTTTCGGGTGCCCGAGCCGAAGCGCTTCACGCTCGGCAACGGCCTGCAGGTCGCGCTCATCCAGTGGGGCAACATGCCCAAGGTCCGACTTACCCTCAGCGTCCGCACCGGCAACGCGTTCGAGAAGGGAAACGAGGTCTGGCTTGCGGACCTGACTGCGGACCTGATGCGTGAAGGGACGGCAACTCGCACCGCGACCGACATCTCGAAACAAGCCGCGCACATGGGCGGCTCGGTCGACATCAGTGTCGGTGGGGATTCGACCACGATCGGCGGAGATGTCCTGAGTGAGTTCGGGCCGCAATACGCCGCGCTCGTTGCCGACGTCGTTCGCAATCCGAAGTTCCCGGCTTCGGAGCTGGATCGGCTCAAGGCGAACCTGTCGCGAAACCTCGCCGTGTCGCTCAGCCAGCCCCAGCAGGTGGCGCTGCAGAAGTTCCGCGCGGTGCTTTACGGGGACCATCCATATGGACGCGTGTTCCCCACGACCGACATGATTCAGGGCTACACGCTCGAGCAGATCAGTCAGTTCTATGGGTCGACCTACGGCGCCGGGCGGGGCCGGCTGTACGTCGTCGGCACCTTCGATGCGACGGCGATGGAATCCTCGATCCGCACGGCGTTCGAGGGCTGGACGAAAGGGACGCCCGCGACGACCCAGCCGCCGAAGCCGGCGTCGTCACGCGCGGTCCACTTGATCGACCGGCCGGGCGCGCCGCAGTCGACGATCATCCTGGGCATGCCGACGATCAATCCATCGAGTGATGATTTCGTCGCGTTGACGGTGATGGATGCGCTCCTCGGCGGCGCCTTCGCGTCCCGGATCACGAAGAACATCCGCGAAGACAAAGGCTACACGTATTCGCCCTACAGCGAAGTGTCCACGCGATACCGGGACGCCTACTGGGCTGAGAACGCGGATGTCACGACTGCGCAGACCGGTTTGTCGCTGAAGGAGATCCTCGGCGAGATCGACCGCCTGCAGGCGACGCCGCCCGACGCGAAAGAGCTCGCCGGGATCAAGAATTATCTGGGGGGCACCTACATCCTGCAGAATTCCAGCCGGGGTGGCATTACCGCGCAGCTCCAGTACATCGACCTCCACGGCCTGCCGCCGACATATCCGAACACTTACGTGAAGAAGGTGTTCGAAGTCACGCCCCAGAAGGTCACCGAGGTTGCGATGAAGTACCTTCAGGACGACCAGGCGACGATCGTCATCGTCGGCGACCGGAAGGTGATCGAGGATCAGGTGAAGGGGTTCGGAAAGATCGTGGAGAAATAGAGCTGGAGTTGTCATGACAATTTCACGGCGTGACTTTTTCGTGGTTTCGTCGGCAGCGGTGGCGGCTGTGGCGATGCGGGACGTGCTGGCGGCGCAGCCGCCGGCGGCCCCGCCATCCACAGGCACGTTTACCGCCATACGCGGCGACGCAGGCTACTTCGTCGCGCAGGGAGGAACGATCGGCTGGCTGATC
>JACDBQ010000387.1 GCA_013694845.1 Acidobacteriota bacterium | reverse complement strand
GTACAAAGCGGGCCTCAGTGAAGTTCCCGAGGTTCCGCCATGCTCAACAAGTTTTCGACAGGCGTGCTCGTTGCCGGGCTCATCGTAGCCGGCGCCGCGCGGGCCGCTCTCGCTGCTCCCCAGGACTCGAAATCCGCGCCCCTGGCCAGGCAGCTGACGCAGGCGCTCGATGCCGCCAAGATTGACGCCATGGCTGCCGCCGATCCCACCACCGGCGGGTTCGTCGCCGTCCTCTACATCCCCGGCACGCAGCTCCTGGTCGTCTCCGGGAAATTCGAGCTGCCCGACATCGGGACCCACCGCATCGACAAGAAAGAGTTTCGAGAGCTTTACATGGACCTGATGGGCGCCTCGCTCGCCGGTTCCCGCCAGTTCGCCACGGACGTCAGTTGTGATGGCATGCTCTTCAAAGCTGCGGGGGGTGCCCCGGGAGACACGTGGGAGCGCGACAACAAGACGCAGGTTTTCGAAGGTGCGAAGAAATCGAAGCTGAGCGACGAGCAGTACGTCAAGGCCTATGGCGAGGCCGACGCGCAGTACGCGCGGTTCCTCGAGCTGTTGGTGGCACAGGCCAACCTGAAAATCTAGATTCGCTCTCGAGCGCAGCGGTCGGCGCGGTGCAGCCGAACCCGCGACTCGTCCCGTGCAACGAGTTTTCGTTTTCGCCAATCCAACCTTTTGGAGCCGTCGTGCGACCCGCGACGGTCGTCCCAGCACTGATCGTCGATCGCTGTTCCTCGGTCCCCGCACCCTTCGTTTCATCACAGCAGCACGCCGACGCGAGCACCGACTCGCGCGGTACCCCACTTGCTCTTTCGACTGACGCAGCGTCCGCGCGTGCCTTTCGCACCCGCGCCCCGTTTGTCCGAGGAGCTGTTCATGATCTCGAAATCGCTATCGATCGGTACGTGTCTTCTGCTCGTTTACAGCATGACCGGGTTCGCGCAAGGGAACCCGACCGGCACCATCTCCGGCCGGATCACCGACGCGCAAGGCGCCGTGCTTCCCGGCGTCACGATCACGGCATCGTCGACGGCTCTCCAGGGTGTGCGCAACGTCACCTCGTCCGAACATGGTGACTACATCCTCACGTTCCTGCCGCCGGGCGACTACACCGTTCGGGCGGAGCTTTCGGGATTCAGGACTCTCGACCAGCGCGTCACCGTGGCCGCGGCTCAGAGCGTGCCATTCAATCTCGAAATGGGGGTCAGCGGGGTGGCCGAAACCGTGACCGTCCAAGGCAGTGCGTCGGAAGTCATTCCGCGGACTTCGACGGCCGCCACGACGCTCCGGCAGGAGGTCGTCGATCTGCTGCCGCTGAACCGCGGACTCGATGCGACGGTGGCGCTCGCGCCCGGGGTGCAGCGTGCCGGTCTCAGCAGCCGGAATACCGGGCTCGGCGTGATCTCGATCGGCGGGGCCGTCTCGACCGACAACCTGTTCCTGATCAACGGTGTGGTCGTGAACGAGAACCTGCGCGGCCAGTCGATACCGCTCTTCATCGAAGATGCCATCCAGGAGACGACGATCTCCACCTCGGGCGTGTCGGCGGAGTTCGGCCGCTTCTCCGGCGGCGTCGTCAATGCCATCACCAAATCCGGCGGTAACAACTTCAGCGGGTCATTCCGCACGACGTTCACCAACGATGACTGGCGGTCGGTCACTCCGTTCGCCGAGCCAAAAACCGACATCACGGTCCCGACCTACGAGTACACGTTCGGAGGGCCGCTGCTGCGCGACAAGCTCTGGTTCTTCAATGCCGGCCGGTTCGTCAAGGAGACCCGGTCGAACCTGACCAACTTCACGCGCATTCCGTTCGACCGGATCACCGACGAGAAACGCTACGAGGGCAAGCTGACCTACACGGCGATTGCAAACCACACCCTCCGCGGCTCGTATATCTATCGCAAGACGGTTACGGAAGGGGACGCGTTCACCACCAACATCCTCGACCTCGACAGCCTCAATAATCGCGAAGATCCGGACGAGCTCCTGTCGGTCAACTACAACGGCAATCTCGGCGGCCGCCTCTTCGTCGAAGGGCAATATGCCCGCCGCGAGACCACCTTCGTCGGCTCGGGATCGCGCTTCACCGATCTCGTCAAGGGCACACTGCTGATCGATCAGCAGCGGAACAACGCCCGCTACAACTCGGCGACCTTCTGCGGCACCTGCCGCCCGGAAGAACGCGACAACGCCAACATCCTGGTAAAAGGGTCGTACTTTCTCTCGACCCAGGGCTGGGGATCTCATAACGTCGCCTTCGGCTACGACACATTCAATGACGTTCGTGCCGCCGACAATCACCAGTCGGGCAGCGACTACCGGATTCTGGGCACCACCGCCATCCTCGGCGAGACCGATGTCTTCCCGGTCTTCGACAACGACGGCCGCAGCACGCTGATCCAGTGGAACCCGATCTACCAGAACACGCAGGGCACGAACTTCCGGACTCATTCCGTATTCCTGAACGACGTGTGGCGGTTGACCGGCAGGATCACCATGAACCTGGGCGTACGCCTCGACAAGAATCAGGGGAAGGACGCCGCCGGTCAGCTCGTCGCGAAGGACCAGAAATTCAGTCCGCGTCTGGGATTGACCTGGGACCCGACCGGCAGCGGCAAGTGGACAGTCAACGGCAGCTACGGGACCTATGTAGCAGCCGTGGCGAACGGCATCGCCAACGGAGCGTCGATCGCCGGCAACCCGGCGACTTACCAGTACGCCTACACGGGTCCCGCCATCAACACCGACCCGAGCGCGTCACTGCTGACCCGCGCGCAGGCGATCAACGCGGTGTTCGACTGGTTCAATGCCAATGGCGGCACCGGTCGTCCGGCGGTGACGACGATTCTCCCGGGCGTCAACACCCGCGTTGGCAGCGGCCTGATCTCGCCGAGCGCGACCGAAGTGGCGGGCGGAGTGACCAGGATCCTTGGCGGACGGGGCCTAGTGCGTGTCGATGCGGTATATCGCGACTTCAACGACTTCTACGCCACCCGCGCCGACAACGCCACCGGGCGCATCACCGTGGACCCGCTGACCTTGGCGGAAACAACCGCACCCACCGGGCGGAGCTTCGATATTCGTATTCTGGAAAACACCAATCAGGTGGAGCGGCGCTATGCGGCGCTCAACTCGTCGATGACCTACCGCCTGGGCGGCCGGGTCAACGTCGGCGCCGCGTATAGCTTGTCGCGGGTCCGGGGCAATTTCGACGGCGAGAACGACACCAGCGGGCCGGTGTCGGTGACCCCGCGGCTCTATCCCGAATACCGTGAGGAACGATGGAATTACCCGAGCGGCGACCTGATCGGCGACCAGCGTCACAAGGCCCGGGTGTGGGGCAGCTACCTGGTTCCATTGAGCCCGCGCGTGGGGAGCCTGAACCTCGGGTTCCTGTTCAACGCCGACTCCGGGGTGCCCTACGGCGGCGCCGGGGTGATCGATCCGTCGCGCTACGTGACCGGCACCTCCTATGTCACGCCGCTGACCCAGGCGGCCTATTTCTTCACCGCCCGTGCCGCCTTCCGGACTGAGACGAGCACCAGGACGGACCTGTCGATGAACTACGATTTCTGTTTTGGCCGTCTCGGGCCACTCGCGGCCTTCGTGAAGGCGGACGTGTTGAACGTCCTCGACCAGTCGAAGCTGGTGAACCCGTTCTTCATCGATCAGCAGGTGCTCACGGCTTCGAACAATGCGGTCACATTCCAGAGATTCAACCCCTTCTCGGAAACGCCGGTCGAGGGTACCCACTGGGCCTACGGTCCGGCCTTCGGCCAGGCGACGAACCGGTTTGCCTACCAGGCGCCCCGAACTTTCCGGTTCGCGGTCGGCCTGCGGTTCTGACGCGCGTCACCTGTGTAAGACCCACCGAGGGCGCGGGAGCTTCGAGCGACCGTGCCCTCGGCGTGCTCTTCGAGCCTGGCTGACCTGCAGCGGGATCTTCAGGGTTGGAGGCGTCAGGAAGGAAGATCGACAACCTCGTCACGGCGCTTCGGAAGACCGCCTAGTGAGGGGACCCGCGACGACCGCCTTCACGCGACCTGTTTCATCCGTGAGACGACGGAGCCGATAAGGTGCGCGACCTGCGCCCGCAGAGCGGCAATGCAATCGGTGTCTGAGCCGTGTCGTGGGCCGATGAGCCCACAGAAGGGGCAGCGCTCCCGCGTGGGGGTCGTGGAGATGAGCGGCGGGATCATGTTGGGATGTGGCCACGGAAAGTGGCAGGTCCGCCCGAGCCCGGGGAGGGGATCGGGTGTCGGGAAGACCTGCCTTCGACGCGACTAGAGGAGTGTAGACGACCTCAGCCGTGAGAACCATAGACCGTGCGCCACATCCTTCTATACCCAGGGGATATAGCCCCGCTTCACGCAAACGCGCAGCTCCAGTGCTCAGCGCACGACTGGCGGGCGCGGCAAGCTGCTGTGGCGCGTCACCACCTGCCAGGAGCCATTCCGCTGTGCCCAGACATCAGTTGTCATGCCCGTGAGTGTGCCGCCCCCTCCTGCCCCCTGTGCCAATAATCCGTGAGACAACCTCCCGAGGAAGATTAGTGTAGGGGTGGTGAGGGTTCGATGAATGAATCGTATGCCTGCAGCCGTAGCAATGAACGTGGCCGAGGGGCCGGAGGCGGAGGGAGCCCGGAGGGCGACCGGAGCGTCCCGTCCCTCGGTCACGTTACAAAAGGCCCGAGTCTCGGGCTTTTTTCTTGTCGGTGTTGTCGCTGCTGTCTCCTCGATTCCCCGCCCGAATTTAAAATCTCTCAACCCAGCTCAGCAGCAAAATCGTAGGCGTTGTTACGAAAGAGAACACGCACCACGGAATGCGAGAGAAATCGCCAATCCTAGCCCTTCAATTTAAGTAGCTGACTTACAGGGATGTTAGCCCGCACACCTGTAGCATATCCAGAGGCCGAACGGCTCGGACTGTCAATTGCGCAAGTGGCGGCCATGCTCCTCAACACTTCTCGGCGCATCGCTCTGTTCCTGCTCGTCAGCGCGACCGTATTGGCTGCAAC
>JACDBQ010000376.1 GCA_013694845.1 Acidobacteriota bacterium | reverse complement strand
GCCCGTAACGCTCGCGGGCGAAGGTTCGATCCGTGGAGACGATGAACGACACATCCGACCGCGCGTCGGGATCGGTGTCGAACGGCGTGCTGTCTGGTTCTTCGCGGTGAACGAGGACCGTACCGCTCAACTGGTAGTCTCCAGCCTTGCGGTCGACGCCGAGCCCGGCGTCGAACGACCTGCCGCCGACCACGGCTGGATCGGCGGTCTGGAAATTGTCGCGGATGAACGCGGCAACTTCGCCGCGCATCGCCCACGCGCCCGCCACAGTCTCGAAATCCCCGCCGATCATCGTGAAGCGTGGATGGACCGCCGTGATGACCGGCGGCGCCGCGGCCACGACGGACAGCATCGGAAAGGATTCGAAACCACGATAGGCGCTCAGACTCCAGTCGAGCCGGCCGATCGTTGCGTTGAAACGCGCGCCGCCTTGTGCGTTGTTCAACCGGGTGGAGGGTTCGATCTCCTCGACCCGTGGAGCCAGCGTCGGGCACCCGATCGCGAGACAGACGACGACGTCGGATCTCAGCGCAGGGGCGATGTTAAAAGGCGACGAGGGCTCCGTTTGCTGATCGAACCTTCCGCGACGGAAAACAGGCACATAGACGCCTTCGACCGAGACGTCATCGGTGAAATAGAACCGGCCGCGAATTACCGCAACGGGAAGCCGCGCCTCACTGCGGCCTTCGAAAAAGAACCGGGACACGTCGAGCGGGTTGATGACGTCGGTCGGCTGCAGTTCGTCCAGTCGGCCCCACACGATGCGGCCGTAGCCGCCATACAGCTCGAATCGGCCAAGGCGCAGCGAGGCGGTCGCTTCATGCACGCGCGCGATCGCGTCCGTCACTGTGTCGCGGCCGATCTGGTCGACGACACGCCGGGCCAGCAGGCCCTCGACGAAGCCGGACACTACCACTTCGCTTGCGGTGGACGGGTGAATTTTCTGCTCGACGAACAGCCGGGCACGCAGTTCCTGCGCCCCGGTGTTGCGGGTGGGACTACCGGTGTCGGGACCGGCACCCGGTGTCGAGGTGGACGGCGCAGCGTTCGGAAACCAGTCGACAAAAGCAGATACATTGCCGGTCGGCCGCGAGACCGTCTGCGCCTGCGCCGAGCCTCCAAAACCCAGGAGTGCGGCGATCGCCAGCGCCGTGGCAACAGCCGGCCGCCGAAGCGCCTCGGCGCCGAACACCCGCGGCATCAGCTTGATGATCGGGGGCAGAATGAGGACCTCTGCGAGGAAAGCCACCGCCATCGTGAGAGCCAGCAGACCTCCGAACCACGCCGTCGGCTTGTACTCCGAGAGGAAAAGCACGGCGAACCCGCAGCTGTTGATGATCGCCGTGGTGAGGGACGCGCGCCCCTCGTGAATGGTCGCCCGCTCGATTGCCTCATCTGTCGAGGCGCCCTCGGAAACCTCGCGACGATAACGGTTGATGAAATGGATGGTGTCGTCATCGACCACGCCGAGCGCGACGCTCGCGACCATGACGGTCGCGATGTTCATGGAAATGTCCAGAAAACCCATGACCCCGAGCACGGCGATCACCGGCAGGACGTTCGGCACGATCGTCAATGCGCCGAAGCGCCACGAGCGGAACACGAGAAAGATGACGGCGAACACGGTCAGGAAGGCGGTGCCGAAGCTGCTCACCTGGGACGAGACCAGATAGTGATCCAGGGTGCTGAACAGACGCCCCGAACCGGTGGTCAGGACCGCAATACCGGTTCCTGCGAACGTCTCTTTCGCCATGCGGTCCGCGTCTTCGACGTGTCGCAGGACGACGTCGGAGCTCATCGACTGGAGCTTCACGTTGATCTGTGCGCGCGAGTAGTCGCTGGCGACAACGCGCTCGAGCTCGTGGCGTCCCTCGCCACCCAGCGCGAACACGAACAGTTCCTGTGCAATCAAGGACGCATCCGACGGGACGACATTCGCTTCAGGGCGCCCATCGTTGAGCACCCGGTTGATCCGCTTCACGTAATCGACGATCGACGTCACCTTGCGGACGTGATCGAACGCGCGCAACTCGGTCTGGAGACGATCGATCCGTTGGAGCGCGTCCGGCGTGTTGAGCGAGTCGGGCGGCCCTTCGAGCATCAGCTGGAAGCTGTAGACCCCCGAGAGCTCCTGGTCGATGATCCGTGCCGACTGGCCGAGTGGATGGGAGGCGGCAAAGAAGTTGATGTGATTCGTGTCAACTTTAAGCCTGACGATCCCAACCGCGGCGACCAGACAGACGATCAGCGCGACGCTGAGCACGCGGACGGGGTAGGCGCACGCGATCTTTGCTACCCGCCGGAGCGGCCCGACCAGATACTGCTCGTTGGGCGAAGCTTGTGAGCTCGCCTTCACGTAGGTCAGCAACGTGGGCACGAGGATCAGGGAGATGACGAAGTCGACCATGATCCCGACCGCCGACCCGATGCCGAACGATCGAACCGCAACGACATTGCTGGTCGCGAGCGAGAGCATGCCCAGGGCCGTGGTGGCGCTCGCGCCGAACAGCGGTGTGACCAGGTGCGAGACCGTTTCCTTGAACGCGGTCTCGTCGTCTTCATGGCGACGGGCTTCGTCCCATCGCTGCATGATGTGCACGTCATCGGCAATCGCGAGCACGACCACGAGGGGAACCAGCATGCTCGAGAGAACGTTGTAGCTGAACCCCATCAACGAATAGAGGCCGAGCGTCCAGAAGATGCTGATGAGGATGGCGAACATGGCCAGCATCGTCTTGCGCCAGGACCGGAACGCCGCGAAGATCGCCAGGATCGTGAACACCAGGATCGGCGGCGTGAACTTCATCTGGTTGTCGAGCGTGATCCGGTTGTAGGTCTCGCTGATCTCCAGGCTTCCGTTGTAGTGCGCGCGAATACCGGCGGGCAGGTTCGGGTCGACGAGATCGTGAATCCGCTGAATCACACCTCCGCGTACCGCATCGATTCGATCCTCGTCGAAGCTCACCACGATGGCGGTGACGGTGCCGTTTTCGGAGACGATATCCCCTCGAAGCAGGTCGTCGTCGAGAGCCAGGCGCCGCACGTCGTCGGGTGATTGCCGGGTGGCGTCGTCCAGCAGCGGGCGCACCTCGAGACCGCCATCCTCGTCAGGGCGTTTGAGCGCCTCGACGATGGTGGCGGTCGCGAGGCTGTCGACGCGATGAACAGTGTCGACCCGCTCGATGTCACCGGTCACGCGCTCGATGAAGGCGAGCGTGTCGCGCGAGAACAAGCGGTCCGGCGAATCGGCTTGCAGGGCGACGATCAGCGTCCGGGTGCCGCCGAACTCCCGCCTGAAACGCTCGTAATCCTTGTAGACGGGATCCTCTTTCGAGAACCACGCCGTAATGTCATTGTCGATCCTGGTGATGTTCGCGCGGGGCGCCAGCCCGAGCGCCCCCAGCACGATGAAGATCGAGAGTGGAATGCGCCAGCGCCAGAGCCAACCGGCCAGGGCGTTGGTGATGCGGTGCTCGTTCATCGAATGCCGCGCTCCAGCTCCCGTCGCGAGAAATCAGCCTCTGCCAGGCCGACGTTGTAGTCGGTTTTCTCGATCGTCAGCTCGGTCCTCGATTTCTCGATCGAGTTGCTCATCTCGGCGTCCATTGCGGTCCAAATGCCCTCGATCTGCTGGAGCCTGCGCACGGTGTAGACCTTCTGTTTTTCGTTGCGGCGGTTGTAGATGTCCGCACCCACGACGACGAAGCTGTCCTGCAGGACCGTGGAAACGACGCGGGGAAACTCCGCTGACGCGTCCCTGCGACGCGATTCGAGCCGCCAGGCCGGACGCGGCGGCCCGCCGGCGGGCGGGGTCCACGAGCTCTCATCGACGGTGGTGTAGGTGTACTCGTCGAACTCGCGGCCGCCAATGTCTTCGTAGGTGAAGTCGCTGCCGACGAAGCTCTCCTGCGTCTCTGATCCGGCGATGCGACGGACGCGACCGAGCGAGGGCAGATAGAGAAAGCGTTCGTCCTCTCC
>JACDBQ010000347.1 GCA_013694845.1 Acidobacteriota bacterium | reverse complement strand
GCGCAAGGATCTGATTTGGTCGGGGCATCATTCGTCGTCACTTCCATGGACGCTGAGCGACCCTAGGTCGCGGAGCGTCGCCACGGGCGCCGGGGGGGTCAGCCGCGAGCGGCGATCAGACCTCCCGGGGGGCGGGCGGGCTGTGGCGACCGTCGCGGGCTGAGTGAGTCACAGCTTCGGCAGCGTGACTTCCAGCTGACCCAGATACTTGCCCTTCTTGTCCGCGTACGAGACCTCGCACGGTTCGTCACTCTGGAAGAACAACACCTGCGCGATCCCCTCGTTGGCGTAGACCTTCGCCGGCAGCGGCGTGGTGTTGGAGATCTCGAGGGTCGCGGTCCCTTCCCACTCGGGCTCGAACGGTGTCACGTTGACGATGATGCCGCACCGCGCGTAGGTCGACTTCCCGAGGCACACCGTCAGCACGTCGCGTGGGATGCGGAAGTATTCCACCGTCCGCGCGAGGGCGAATGAGTTCGGCGGGACGATGATCGTGTCGCTCCTGATGTCGACAAACGAGCGCGGATCGAAATTCTTCGGGTCGATCAACGCGTTGTTCACGTTGGTGAACACTTTGAATTCGTCCGCGACGCGGATGTCGTAGCCGTAGGACGACAGCCCGTACGAGATGACGCCGGACCGCACCTGCCGGTCTTCGAATGGCTCGATCATCCGGTGCTCGATCGCCATCCGCTTGATCCACTTGTCGGCTTTGATCGCCACGAGGGTCTCCTGTCTGCACACGGGCCCGCCGGTCCGCCGAATCGCCTGGGATTCGGGGCGCTAGAGCGGCGGGCATCCGCACGCCCTGCCTACTTCGAAAATTCGATGCCGGGGAAGAAATATCCGAGCTCGTACGCCGCCGTCTCGGGAGCGTCGGACCCGTGCGTGGCGTTGTGCTCGATCGATGCGCCGAACTCCTTGCGGAGAGTCGCGACATCGGCCTTTGCGGGATCCGTGGCCCCCATCAGCATCCGCCACCTGGCGATCGCATGCTCGGCCTCGAGCGCCATGACCACGCAGGGGCCGGACGACATGAATTGTGTGAGGCTTCCGAAGAAGGGGCGAGCCCTGTGCACGTCGTAGAACCCTTCCGCCTCGGTGACGGAGAGCCGCCTCATCTGCATGGCACGGATAGTGAATCCCGACTCTTCGATACACTGAAGGATCCGGCCGGTGTAACGCGACTGCACGGCGTCCGGCTTGATGATGGCAAATGTACGTTCCATATTCAGGGAATTATATGCGAGCAGATGAGCCGAAACAGGCCGGCAGTGACGAAGACGAGCACATCGGCGCCGTCGAGGGAGATCGGCCGACCGACCGGCAGAACCAGGGAAACCCGAACGGCACGGGTGTCGACGACCAAGGGCAACCGAACAACCCGATCGGCACCGCCGAGGATCGGATCGGCGCGAACATGGATGAGAGTGAAGGGGGATAGAGGGCTCTCTGCTTGGCTCTCGGCTTTGGGTATTGGCCTGGCCCAAGCGAGCCGCACCTGAACTCTGACCCACAACCCCCAGCCGCAAAAGCCTGGCACTGTCCCAAAGCCCAGAGCCTCTACAGCCCCTCCCGCGCCGCCGTGGACGTGTTCGGCTTCAGGTACTTGGCATACCAGTCAAGGTAGCGTTGCATGCGGTCGGTTCGATAACTCGGAACCGTGATCCCGTGGTACTGGTTCGGATAGATGACCAGCTGCGCGTCGATCCCGAGGCTACGGAGTGCCTGGTACATCTGCTCGCTGCCGGCGAGCGGCACATTGAAGTCGTTCTGGCCCACCAGGAACAGCGTCGGCGTCTTGATGCGATCGGCCTTGAAGAACGGGTACGAGATCTTGATCCAGAGGTCCTGCGACTTCCAGGGCGGACCGATCTCCTGCTCGTATTGCGTGATGTACATGTCGGAGCCGTACATCGAGATCTGGTTCGAACTTCCGGCCCCGCTGATCGCCGCCTTGAACCTCGTGTCCTGTGCGATGGTGTAGTTGGTCAGGATCCCGCCGTAACTCCATCCGCCGATCCCCAGTTGTGACGAGTCGACCCAGGGCAGCTTCTGCAGCGCGTCCATGGCGCCGAGCAGGTCGACCACCTCCTTGTTGCCCCAGTCCGCGAAAATGGCTTTTTGGAACGCGTTGCCACGTCCGCTGCTGCCGCGATAGTTCACGGAAAGGACGACATACCCGTTGGCCGCGAAGACCTCGCGTTCGTAGTTGAATGAATGCTGGTCCTGGCCGTTGGGGCCGCCGTGGATGCGCAGGAGCACGGGATGCGTGCGGGTCGCACTGAACGTCGGCGGCTTGACGACCAGGCTGTTGACGACCGTACCGTCCTTGCTCGTCGACGTGAAGTCTTCGGTGGTGCCGAGCTGAATTCCCTTGATCCACTCATCGTTCTGCCGGGTCAGCTTCCGCAGCTTCCCAGCCTCGAGGGCGTGCACCTCGGGCAGCTCGGTGGCGGTCGACGCGAGCACGGCGAATCCGCCGTCAGGCCCGGCCGAAAGGCTGGTCACTACCCGCCGGCCGTCAATCAGTCTTTCGATATTCCCGCCCGAACCCGCGACCTTGCCCACGTGCACGGCCCGGTCGTCATTGATCGTGAAAAACAGGGTCGAGCCGTCGGCGGACCAGAGTGCGCTGCTGACGGCACGATCCAGGGCCCCGGTGAGCACGCGCGGTTCACCACCCGCGGCGGGGATCACCACGAGCTGGCTCTGGTCGTAGGCGGAGTATTTGACCTCGTCGCCGAGCAGATACGCGATCCGGCGGCCATCGGGGCTCCAGGCCGGCTGCCCACTCTCCTCCGCCGTCGTCGTCGTCAACCGGCGCGGCTGTGCGCCTGGTTTCGCGTCGATGACGAACAGATCGGCATTCGGCATCTTGTCGACGTCACCGTCGCCGTGGACCCGCGTGAACGCAATGCGGCTCCCGTCCGGCGACCAGGCCGGCGAGCTCTCCTCGAAATTACCAGCCGTCAGGACCTCGGCCTTCTTCCCTTCGATGTCGAACAGATAGAGGTGCGACCGCTCGTTGCGGAGGAACCCGTCGCCGTCCGCCTTGAACCGGTAGCGATCGATGACGATCGGCTTCGGCGTCTTTTTCTCGTTCGCCGGGTCGTCCGCATCCTTGTCCGCGGGATCGGGGTCGTCGACGACCAGCACGAGCCGTTTGCTGTCGGGCGACCAGGCGTGCTCGGACACGCCCCCCTTCACATCGGTGATCTTCACCGCCTCTCCGCCGGCGCGATTCAGGATCCAGATCTGGCCGGTCTTGGACCCTTGTCGCGAAGAGACGAACGAGAGGAACCGGTTGTCGGGGCTCCAGCGCGGCGAGGCCTCGCCGTCCGGCGAGGACGTGATCTGGATCTGCTGGCTGCCGTCCCAGCTGACCATCCACACGTCGGTGTTGTTTTTGTCGGTGTCCTTGATCGCGGTCGCGACCGTGTAGGCGACCCACTTCCCGTCCGGAGAGCGTTGCGGCTCGCGCACTTCGCGGATATTGAAGATGTCGTCGACCGCGAGCGGGCGCCGCGATTGCGCAGAGGCGGCCGTCGCGAGGAGGATGACCGCAAGAGAGAGGCGCAGGATATTCATGTTCACCTTGGGACCACGCCCGTGACCGGTGCCTCGGCCGTTATTTCAACGATTCCATGATGGCGTCCAGCACGTCCCGCCCGGGACGGACGCGTTCCAGCGGCAGGGTCGCCAGCGGTTCGTCCACCAGGTTCAGCAGCGTGGTGAAGTCGTGCTTCGCCGGCTCGATGTACAGCATGCCCGTCGCAAATTCTCCGCGGAGGCCGCTGTCGCGGATCAGTTTGAGCGCGGTCGATTTGTCGGTCGGATCGTAGTCTGCGGCCACCTTCTTCAGGAAGAGGCGTGACCCGTCGTGCATCCTGACCTCGGTCGCGGTGCCGGGCTCGTAGTCGATCGAGATGTCTTCGAAGAACGGCACGAAGCTGATATCCCCTACCGGCTCCTCGTGATCCTTCACGTATGCGTAGCTCTTGGTCGATCCCTCGTGGTCGTTGAAGGTAACACACGGCGAGATGACGTCAATCATGCATGTGCCGCGATGACTGAGCGCGGCCTTCAGGATGGACAGCAGCTGTTTCTTGTCGCCGGAGAATGAGCGCGCGACAAACGACGCGCCCAGCTCGATGGCCAGGCTGCAGGTGTCGATCGGCGGCAGGTCGTTTACGACACCGTTTTTCAGCACTGACCCAAGGTCGGCCGTCGGTGAAAACTGCCCCTTGGTGAGGCCGTAGCAGCCGTTGTCCTCGATGATATAGATCACCGGCACGTTGCGACGCATCAGGTGCACGAATTGCCCGATCCCGATCGCGCCCGTGTCGCCGTCCCCACTCACGCCGATAGCGACCAGCTGCTTGTTCGCGAGCATTGCGCCGGTCGCGACCGACGGCATCCGGCCGTGGACCGAGTTGAAGCCGTGCGCACCACCCAGAAAGTACGCCGGGCTCTTACTCGAGCAGCCGATACCCGACAGCTTGATCACCCGTTTCGGATCGACGCCCATCTCGAAGAAGGCGTCGATGATCCGCTCGGAGATCGCGTTGTGGCCGCAGCCGGCACAGAGCGTCGTCTTTCCGCCTCGATACGGCTGCACTTCGAGCCCGATGCGGTTGATCTTCTTCCCCGGTTCGGGAGTGGTGATGGACATGTCTGTGTTTCGTGAGGGCAGGGGTACGACTAAACCGCCGGGCCGACGGGGACCGCGTGCGAACGGGCGCCCTGCAAACCGGCCTGCTTTTCCTGGGTAAGGATCTCGTCGGTCACCGAGCGCGCGTCGATCGGCAGGCCGTTGAAGTGGCGGACGCTCCGGAGCTTCGAGGTCAGCGAAGGATCCAGCTCCATACGCATCAGGCTGAGCATCTGCCCGTCGCGATTCTGCTCGACCACGTAGAGCCGGTCGTGACGCTCGATGAACGCCGGCAGATCGTCGGTAAATGGATACGCGCGCAGCCGAAGGTAGGACGTCGGCAGCCCCGCGTCGTTCGCCAGGTGGCTTCGGCTTTCTTCGACGGCAAAATGCGTCGTCCCGTAGGCGATGATCCCGACCCGCGCTCCCGGCGCCTGATCGATCACCGGCGGGGGCACGTACTGCCTGGCCGTCTCGAACTTGCGCGCCAGCCGCTGGACGTTGTTCACGTAATCGTCGGGCCGCTCGCTGTACTGTCCGCGCTCATTGTGACCGGATCCGCGCGTGAAATATGCCGGCATCCCGTCGCCCGGTATGGTGCGGAAGGTGATGCCGTCGCCGTCGATGTCCTTGTATCGCCCGAACTCCCCCATCCGCTGTAACGCGTCCTGGTCCAGCAGCTTGCCCCGGTCCAGCGGCTTGGTCGGATATTCGAACGGGTTCGACATCCAGGTGTTCATCCCGAGATCGAGGTCGCTCAGCACGAAGATCAGCGTCTGGAAGCGTTCCGCGAGGTCGAACGCGTCCATCGCCGTGGTGTAGCACTCCTCGACGGTGGCAGGGAGCAGCATGATCTGCTTCGTGTCACCGTGCGACAACATCGCGACCGTCAGGATATCCCCCTGTGCGGTGCGGGTCGGCAGCCCCGTCGAGGGCCCGACGCGCTGAATGTCGAACACGACCCCGGGTACTTCGGCGTAGTACGAAAGGCCGGTGAATTCTCCCATCAGCGAGATACCAGGGCCTGAGGTGGACGTCATCGCGCGGGCGCCGGCCCAGCCCGCGCCCAGAACCATGCCGACGGCGGCGATCTCGTCTTCCGCCTGCACGATGGCAAACGTCGCTTTGCCGGAGGTCTTGTCCATCCGGTACTTCTTCATGTACTGGATGAGGGTTTCAGGAAGTGACGACGACGGGGTGATCGGGTACCACGCGACGACCGTCACACCGGCCATCATGCAGCCGAGGGCACCGGCGGCATTTCCTTCCATCAGGATCTGTCCCTGCGTCTTGTCCATCGGCTCGACGACGTAGGGATCCTGCTTGACGAGGTGCTCGGCAGCGAACTTCTTGCCGGCCTCGAGTGCCGCGAGGTTCAGTTCGATCGCTTTCAGTTTCTTGCCCATCTGCCGGCGCAGGGCATGCTCCATCTGGGCAAGGTCGATGTTGAGCAACTGCGAGAGCACACCGTCGTAGATCATGTTCTTGACGAGTCGCCGGAGCTTGGCGTCCTTGCAGACCTCCGCCACGATTCTGTCGAACGGCACCGGGTAGAACACGAGATCCTGGCGCAACTGGTCGAGCTTCAGCGGTTCGTCATAGACGACGGCGGCGCCGGGGCCGAGCGCCAGCACGTCTTCCCTGGCCGTCTCGGCGTTCATCGCCACGAGAAGGTCGATCTCCTTCTTCCGGGCGACGTAGCCATCCTTGTTGGCGCGGATGGTGTACCACGTCGGCAGCCCGGCGATGTTCGAGGGGAACAGGTTCTTGCCCGAAACGGGAATGCCCATCTGGAAGATGGAGCGCAGCAGGACGAGGTTGGCCGTCTGGCTCCCTGAGCCGTTGACGGTGGCCACCTGGATGCTGAAATCGTTGATGATCAAGATGTCGGTTCCCGCTGCAGGCATTGGGACGCTTGAAAATTATAGCGCGCTCCGGACCGCCTCACCGATGTCGGCCGGGCTTCGCACGACGTGGACGCCGGCCGCGGTCAGCGCTTCCATCTTCTCCGCCGCAGTGCCTTTGCCGCCCGAGATGATGGCGCCCGCGTGGCCCATCCGGCGGCCCTCAGGAGCGGTCTGGCCGGCGATAAAGCCCACGACCGGCTTCTTGAAACTGGCCTGGATCCACTCGGCCGCTTCCTGCTCGGCCGAGCCGCCGATTTCGCCGATCATGACCACGGCTTCGGTTTGAGGGTCGTCGGCAAAGAGGCGGAGCGCATCGATGAACGAGGTGCCGATGAGCGGGTCTCCGCCGATACCGATGCAGGTTGTCTGACCGAGCCCGAGCCGGGTCAACTGGTGGATCGCTTCGTAGGTCAGCGTGCCGCTCTTCGACACGATCCCGACCCGGCCCTCCTTGCAGATGTGACCCGGGATGATGCCAGCTTTGGCCTGGCCGGCTGTGATCAGGCCGGGGCAATTCGGACCGATCAGTCGGGTCTTCGATTCGCGGATGATCGCCATGGCTTTCATCATGTCGAGAACCGGAATCCCTTCCGTGATGCAGACGGCGAGCGGTATGTCGGCGTCCGCGGCCTCCATGATCGCGTCGGCCGCGAAGGGTGGCGGCACGAAGATGACCGTCGCGTTGGCGCCCGTTTCCCGCACCGCATCGGCAACGGTGTGGAACACCGGCCAGCCCTCGTGCGTGGTCCCACCCTTGCCGGGGGTGACCCCGCCAACGAGCTGAGTGCCGTACGCCTGGGCCGCCTTCGCGTGGAAGGTGCCTTCGCGACCCGTGATCCCCTGGACGATGAGCCGGGTGTTCCTGTCGATCAGTACTGCCATTCGTTTGCTTGTCCCAATGCTCGCGGGACCCTACCCCCGCTCGCGCTCACTCAGGCCGCAGGCGCTCCGAGGGCGACGACGCGTTCGGCGCCTTCGCTCATGGTGTCCGCGGTCGTGAAGTTCAGTCCGCTTTCGCGGAGCATCTGCTTGCCCTGCTCGACGTTGGTGCCTTCCATGCGGATGACGATCGGCACCGGCACACCGAGATCCTTCACCGCCGCGATCACGCCTTCAGCGAGAACATCGCACCTGAGGATGCCGCCGAAAATATTGATGAAGACCGCTTTCACGGCCGTGTCCGACATCAGGATCCGGAACGCGTTCTTGATCTGCTCGGCGTTGGCTCCGCCGCCGACATCCAGGAAGTTCGCGGGCTCACCGCCGGCGAGCTTGATAATGTCCATGGTCGCCATCGCGAGGCCCGCGCCGTTGACCATGCAGCCGATCGTGCCGTCGAGCTTGATGTAGTTGAGCGCGTACTTCGAGGCCTCGACTTCGAGGGGCGCCTCCTCAGCGCTGTCGCGGAGCTCCTTCAGCTCCACATGCCGGTACAACGCGTTGTCGTCGAAAGTGATCTTGGCGTCGAGTGCGAGGAGGTCACCCCCTTCCGTCACGATCAGCGGATTGATTTCGATCAGGGACGCATCAGTCGCTTTGAAGGCTTCCCAGACTGAGGTCATCAGCTTTCCAGCCTGGGCGATCTGCGCGCTCTCGAGACCGAGTGCGAAGGCCAGTTGCCGCGTCTGGAAGGCGCTCAGGCCGGCGGTGGGATGGATGAATGCCTTATGGATTTTCTCGGGCGTTTCTTCCGCGACCTTCTCGATCTCGACCCCCCCTTCCTGGCTGACCATCAGCACCGGGCGTTCGGTCGAGCGGTCGACGAGCACAGCGAGGTACAACTCCCGCTTGATCTTCAGGCCCTGCTCGATCAGCACCCGACCGACAATCTGCCCCTCAGCACCCGTCTGGTGGGTGACGAGGCGCATGCCGAGCAGCTTTTTCGCGGCCTCTTCGGCTTCGTCGGCATTCTTCACGACCTTGACGCCGCCGCCCTTGCCGCGGCCGCCGGCGTGGATCTGCGCCTTGACCACGACGACGCCGCCACCCAGGCGCTTGGCGACGTCGCGCGCGCTGGACGCCTCGAACACCACTTCCCCCTGTGGCACCGGCACGCCGTAGCGCGCAAGAATCGACTTCCCCTGGTACTCGTGAATTTTCATGATGTAGGCGTGGACTCCGGTCGCGTGCGCAACCCGTTGATTTTGTCTCACACGCGCTCGGCGACGCAAGGAGGCCGTCCCGTTGCCAGCGTCACCAAGGCGGGCCGGCGATAACTTCACCCAGGGCGGACGGCCTCGCCATAGCTTTCGCGAGGCGGAGCCTGCCCGCCATAGCTTTCGCGAAGGCGGGTCAGGTACAATTTGAACGTTTGTCCTCTTCGGAGTCACGCGCCCCTATGCCCTCTCGATTCCGCCGCGTTCTTTCGTCGTCGGTCGGCACCAAGCTGCTGATGGGGCTGACGGGCGCCGCGCTCTTCGTGTACATGCTCCTGCACCTGGCCGGCAACGCCCTGATCCTCGCCGGGGAAGACGTGTTCAATGAGTATTCACACATGCTCATTTCGAACCCGTTGATCCTGCCGATCGAGCTCGGCCTGCTGGCGGTGTTCCTGCTCCACGTCTACAAGGCGGTGACGATGTGGATGAGCAACCGGGCCGCGAGGCCGGTCGGCTATCTGAAGAAGGAGCTCGCCGGGCACACCAGCCGGAAGAGTCTGTCGTCGTCCACGATGATCGGCTCCGGGTTGTTCATCCTGGGGTTCGTCGTCATCCACGTGAAACAGTTCAAGTTCGGCACGTTCTACCAGGTCACCGACAGCACCGTGCGGGACCTGTATCAAACGGAAATCGAGGTGTTTCAGAACCCCTTCTGGGTCACCGTCTACGTGCTGGCGACGCTGCTCGTCGGGCTGCACCTCCGGCATGGCTTTGCGAGCGCCTTTCAGTCGCTCGGCCTCGATCACCCGCTCTACACGCGCCGGCTGACCGCGCTCGGCGTTCTCTTCGCGCTTCTCATCGGTGTGGGCCTAGCCGTCATTCCGGTCTGGGTTTACTTCCGTTACTGATCCTTATGCAGCTCGACTCCAAGACCCCAGGCGGGCCGCTCGCGGAGAAGTGGGACCGCCACCGCTTCGAATCGAAGCTCGTGAACCCGGCGAACCGGCGCAAATACACGATCATCATCGTCGGCACCGGCCTGGCGGGCGCCTCCGCGGCGTCCTCGCTGGGAGAGCTCGGCTACAACGTCCTGAGCTTCTGCATCCAGGACAGCCCGCGCCGGGCGCACAGCATTGCCGCGCAGGGCGGCATCAATGCCGCGAAGAACTACCAGAACGACGGCGACAGCATTCAGCGGCTGTTCTACGACACGGTGAAGGGGGGCGACTACCGATCGCGGGAAGCGAATGTGTATCGGCTCGCCCACCTCAGCGTAAACATCATCGACCACTGCGTCGCGCAGGGCGTTCCCTTCGCCCGGGAGTATGGCGGGCTCCTCGACAACCGTTCGTTCGGCGGCGCCCAGGTCTCACGCACGTTCTATGCGCGGGGACAGACCGGGCAGCAGCTCCTGCTCGGCGCCTACCAGTCGATGATGCGGCAGGTCGAGAAAGGCAGCGTCAAGTCCTTCTCCAATCGCGAAATGCTCGACGTCGTCCTGATCGACGGTCAGGCGCGCGGGATCGTGGTCCGCAATCTGAATACCGGCGCGATCGAACGCTACGCGGGACACGCGGTGCTCCTCTGCACCGGCGGTTACGGTACCGCGTATTACCTATCCACGAACGCGGTGAATTCGAACGTCACCGCGGCCTGGCGCGCTCACAGGCGCGGCGCCTTTTTCGCGAATCCCTGCTACACCCAGATCCATCCGACGTGCATCCCGGTTTCCGGAACGGAGCAGTCGAAGCTCACGCTGATGAGCGAGAGCCTTCGTAATGACGGCCGCGTATGGGTACCAAGGACTTCGGGTGATAAGCGTCCGCCGAAGCAGATCCCCGAGGCGGAGCGGGATTACTACCTGGAACGCCGGTATCCGAGCTTCGGCAACCTGGTGCCGCGCGACGTGGCCTCGCGGAACGCCAAAGCGGTGTGCGACGAAGGACGCGGGGTGGGTGACAGTGGTCTGGCCGTCTACCTGGACTTTCAGGACGCGATCGAACGGCTGGGCGACGAGGTCATCCGGGGACGCTACGGCAACCTCTTCGATATGTACTCCAAGATCACCGACGATGATCCGTACAGCGTCCCGATGCGGATCTACCCGGCGATCCACTACACGATGGGCGGCCTGTGGGTCGACTACAACCTGATGAGCACCATCCCCGGCCTGCACGTTCTCGGCGAGGCGAACTTCGCGGACCACGGGGCCAACCGGCTCGGCGCCAGTGCGCTGATGCAGGGTCTGGCGGACGGATACTTCGTGATTCCCTACACCCTGGCGCATTACCTCGGCAGCGCAACGCTGCCGGCGGTCACGACCGACCATGACGCGTTCAAGGCTTCCGAAGCGGCAGTGCAGGAGCGCATCGACCTGCTCCTGTCGGTCAAGGGCTCGAAGACGCCTCGCCAGCTCCACCGGGAGCTCGGGGGCCTGCTCTGGGACGAAGTCGGGATGGCGCGGAACGAAGCGGGTCTGCGCAAGACGCTCGAGCGGATTCCTCAACTGCGCGACGAGTTCTGGCAGAACGTGAGTGTGCCGGGGCCGAAGAATAATCTGAACAAGAACCTCGAGTACGCCGGCCGTGTAGCTGATTACCTCGAATTCGCCGAGGTGCTCACGCTGGATGCCCTGCATCGCCAGGAGTCGTGCGGCGGGCACTTCCGCGAAGAGAGCCAGACGCCCGACGGTGAAGCATTGCGCGACGATGCGAACTATTCGTACGTGGCGGCGTGGGAGTTCCAGGAAGTCGGAAAGGCCCCTCACTTACACAAGGAGCCGTTGACGTTCGAATACGTCAAGCCGAGTCAGAGGAGTTACAAATAGCTCTCAGCTGTCAGCTCACAGCCGTCAGCGGCTTGGAGCTGATATGCGAGGGTTTACATGGCTGTCGGCCGGCCTCCGTTCAGGCTGAAAGCTGATAGCTGAAGGCTGATAGCTAACACAATGCGTATCTTCCTGAAAGTCTGGCGCCAGGCGACTCCGAGAGATCGCGGCGGTTTCGTGGATTACACGGCCGAGAACATCTCGCCGGACATGTCGTTCCTCGAGATGCTCGACGTGGTGAACGAGAGCTTGATCGTCAAGGGCCAGGATCCGATCGCGTTCGACTCGGACTGCCGCGAGGGTATCTGCGGCACCTGCGGGTTTCTCGTCGGAGGTGTTCCGCACGGGCCCGATCCCGGTACGTCGGTCTGCCAGCTCCACATGCGCCGCTTCAAGGACGACGACCGCCTGGTGCTCGAGCCGTGGCGGGCCAGGGCGTTTCCCGTCCTCAAGGATCTGGTCGTCGACCGCAGCGCATTCGATCGAATCATCCAGGCGGGAGGGTACACATCCGTCAATGTCGGTGGTGCCCAGGATGCCAACTTGATCCTCGTAGCCAAGACGGCGTCCGACAAGGCGATGGACTCGGCCGCGTGCATCGGTTGCGGCGCGTGCGTGGCGGCCTGCAAGAACGCATCGGCGGCCCTCTTTACCTCCGCGAAGGTTGCGCACCTCGCATTCCTGCCGCAGGGGCAGCCCGAACGGGCGACCCGGGTCGTCGCGATGGTCGAGCGTCACGACGCCGAGGGGTTTGGCAGTTGCTCGAACGAAGGGGAGTGCGAGGCAGTGTGCCCCAAGGAAATCCCGATCACCAACATCGCCCACATGAATCGTGAGTACCTGCGGGCCATGCTGGTGACGAGAGACTGACGGGCCGGTCGAGGCGCTTCAGCGGCTGAAGCTGACGGTGCCGCTTCGAGCGCTGGCAGTGGCGCCCACGGCCGAGACGGTGGCGATGTAGTCACCAGCCGCGAGCGCCTGGAAGAACGCGGAGCGGTCCACGGTGATTTCTCCGTTCCCGTCTACCGCTGGCTTCCCAAGGTCAGACGTCGCCACGGGCGTGTCTGCGCCAGGCTCGGTTCCGCTGCGGTAGATCTCCAGCACATATTTTGTCACCAGCGTCGCGTGGTCCACCGATGCGACGAAAACGACCGCTCTGGGCGGTTGGATGCTTGCCACACTCACCGTGACGACCGCCGTTTCCGACATTGAACTCGCACCGCCATCGTCCACGGCGAGCGCGCGTATCCCGTATGTGCCTTGCGGCATGGAGTTGACCGTGTACGAGTAGGGGGCCGATGTTACGCGCCCGAGCAGCGTCGAGTCCGCGTAGAACTCGACGCTCTCAACGCGCCCGTCGATGTCGGTCGCCGCTGCAGCAAGGGTGAACGTCGCCGGCGCGGTGAACTGCTGCCCGCTCAATGGTGACGTCAGGCTGACGGTCGGTGGGCGATTCGAAGCAACCGTTGCCTCCGTGATCCGCAGGTTATCGACGATCGCGACCGTGGCTAGGTCGACCTCGTGACTGGTGACGGCAATGCCGACGTAGACATCATTGGTCATCGGGATCGTGTCACTGCCGATTGGCGCCCAGCTTTGGCCATCCCTCGACTGGTAGGCCTCGACGAGTGATCCCCTCCGGACCAGCCGCACCCACCCTGGAGCAACACCCGCGTCTCCCTGCGTGTGCGAGGACGAGCCCCCTGGGATCGCTCTCCGTTGGAAGACCCAACCGTTACCGGGAGTGAGCGCGACCATTGCATGCGCCGAACCTGCCGATAGCGATTCTCGAATCATCACGCCAGCCTTCGACCAGACATCAACAGCACCGAGGGAAACGACCCGGGCCACGACGTCGAGGTCACCACTGACCGGCTGGTACACGTAGTGGAACTCATCGCCCGTCCCCCAAATATCGACGCCGCCCGCGCGAATCGTGTACACGC
>JACDBQ010000626.1 GCA_013694845.1 Acidobacteriota bacterium | reverse complement strand
GAGTTCCCCGTTCAAGAGACTCCTCGACGAGATCGGGACGGTGGATCAGGTCGGCGTGGAGGAGCGCGCAGCGAAGTTCGCGACTCGCAGCATCAAGCACAACTCGAAGCTGTGGGGATTGAAAACCGCCGTCTCGATGGTGGACCTGACCACGCTCGAGGGGAAGGACACGCCAGGCAAGGTCACCTCCCTCTGCCAGAAGGCCCGAACGCCGAGCGACGACCCGGAGGTTCCGCCCGTCGCGGCGGTATGCATTTACCCCGCCTTCGTCGGGCAGGCACACCGCCTCCTGGGCGACACATCCATCAAGGTCGCGTCGGTCGCCACGTCATTTCCGTCGGGACAGACGCCGCTCAGGTTCCGGGTGCAGGAGGTGCGGCAGGCGGTCGCCGACGGAGCACACGAAATCGACATGGTCATCAACCGCGGTCTCTTCCTCGCCGGCGAGTTCAGCGCCATGAGTGACGAGATAGCAGCGGTCGTCCACGCATGCGGCGACGCAAGGCTCAAGGTAATCCTTGAGGTGAGCGAGTTGGAGACCTACGACAACGTGCGCGCTGCGTCGTTCATAGCCATGCGCGCGATCCGCAAGGACGACTTCATCAAGACGAGCACAGGAAAAACCTCGTCGAACGCAACGCTTGCGAACACGCAGGTGATGATCGAGGCGATCCGCGATCATTATCTTGCCACCGGCGTGCCGATCGGGATGAAGCCGGCCGGCGGGATTCAGCGGGCGAAGCAGGCGCTTCACTACCTGGTTGCTGTGAAGGAAACGCTGGGCGACGCATGGCTCAACAAAACGCGGTACCGCTTCGGCGCAAGCTCGCTACTCAACGATCTTCTCAGACAGATAAAGAAGCAGAAGACCGGCGCGTACCAGGCACCGTACTACTTCAGCGAGTCCTCGGAGGGCTACTGACATGCACACACGCCGGGCGCCGCTGCGCGCAAAGAAGAAGAGCGCGGCGGCTCACGTTCCCGAGCTCATCTTTGGAGATCTGTGGGAGTTCGACCCGGCGCCCGAGACCGCCGACCCGCGGCTGCGCGACCAGTACGACCTCTTCATCGGCGGAACGTTCGTTCCCCCGCGGTCGGGCCGATACTTCGAGACGGTGAATCCAGCCACTGAGAAGGTGATCGCCAGCGTGGCACTCGCTGGCCCTGATGACGTGGACGCAGCATTCGCGGCGGCGCAGAAGGCGTTCGAAGGGCCGTGGAGAAAGATGCCGGGGAAGGAGCGGGGAAAATACATCTACCGCATCGCGCGGCTCATTCAGGAAAGGGCGCGCGAGTTTGCCGTGGTCGAAACCATGGACGGTGGCAAGCCGATCAAGGAATCGCGGGACTTCGACGTTCCAATGGCCGCGGCGCACTTTTTCTACCACGCCGGGTGGGCAGACAAGATCGAGTACGCACTACCCGGCTGCCGGGTGGAACCGCTCGGACCAGTGGGCCAGGTAATTCCGTGGAACTTTCCCCTCCTCATGCTGGCGTGGAAGATCGCGCCGGCGCTGGCGATGGGGAACACCATCGTGTTGAAGCCTGCGGAAACGACACCACTGACGGCGCTCAAGCTGGGCGAACTGCTGAGAGAAGCGGAACTGCCGCACGGCGTCGTGAACTTTGTCACCGGCGCCGGGGACACCGGCGCCGCCGTGATGGGGCATCCTGCCGCAAAGAAAATCGCGTTCACTGGATCCACTGAGGTCGGCAAGATCATCATGCGCCAGACCGCGGGGACCGATAAGAAGATGACCATGGAGCTCGGCGGGAAAGCCGCGAACATCGTGTTCGACGATGCGCCGATTGACCAGGCTGTGGAGGGTGTCGTCAACGGGATTTTCTTCAATCAGGGGCATGTGTGCTGTGCGGGCAGCCGACTCCTCGTGCAGGAATCGATCGCCGAGCTGTTCGTGGAGAAGCTCAAGCGCCGGATCGATGTGCTGCGCGTGGGAAATCCGCTCGACAAGAACACGGACGTGGGCGCGATCAACTCCAGGATGCAACTCGAAAAGATCGAGGAACTGGTTGAGTCCGGCGTTGCCCAGGGAGCGACGATCTACCAGCCCTCATGCCGGCTCCCCGGCCGCGGCTTTTTCTACCGGCCTACGATCTTCACCGCCGTCACACAGAGCCATCGCATCGCGTGCGAGGAAATATTCGGCCCGGTGCTGAGCGTACTGACGTTCCGAACGCTCGAAGAAGCTGTAGAGAAGGCAAATAACACGGCATTCGGCCTTTCCGCCGGCGTATGGACTGACAAGGGCTCACGCATTCTCAAGATGAGCACGCTGCTCAAAGCAGGGGTGGTGTGGGCGAACACGTTCAACAAGTTCGATCCCTCCTCCCCGTTCGGCGGGTACAAGGAATCCGGATTCGGACGCGAGGGCGGCCGGCATGGCCTGCTTGATTACGCGAAGGTGGTCTGACGTGCAACTCCGATCTGCGGGCTCCGCCAGGCGGATCCCGGTGGCGAAGACGCCGAAGGCGTACGTGGGCGGCGAGTTCATCCGCTCCGAGAGCGGTCGCGTGTTCCCGGTGTACCAGCCCGAGGACGGGGGAAACGGAGAGCGGGTGCTCCTCGCAAACATCCCGCAGTGCACCCGCAAGGACGTCCGCAATGCTGTGGAAGCCGCCGCAAAGGCCGGGCCCCAATGGGCCGGCCGCACACCCTACCACCGCGGTCAGATCATCTACCGCCTTGCCGAAATGCTCGAATCGCGCTCGGCCGAGATGGCTGGCGCCATTGCATCTTCCGGAGGGGGAACCTGCGACGCCGCAGCCGTCGAGGTGTCATTGAGTGTTGACCGCCTCGTCTATTATGCCGGGTGGGCCGACAAATACGAGCAGATCCTCGGCAACACCAACCCGGTCGCGGGCCCGTTCTTCAACTTCACGGTTGCGGAACCTATGGGGGTCGTCGGCGTGATTGCAGACGATGCATCGCCGTTGCTGGCACTGATCAGTCAGGTCGCTCCAATAATCGTGAGCGGGAACACGGCTGTAACGCTCGCGTCAGAGACTCTGCCATACCCGGCGATCCTTCTGGGTGAAATGCTCGCAACCTCCGATCTTCCGGGTGGGGTGGTGAATATCCTTACGGGCTTGAAGGCCGAACTGATAGCCACCTTCGCCACCCACACGCACATTCGGGGCGTGGATGCCATCATCTTGTCGGAGCACAGGAAGGAGCTCGCACTCGGTGCCGCTGAAAGTGTGAAGCGGCTCCGGGTGCGGCCACAAGAGGATGCCCCGCACTGGAGCGACGAGTCCACGCAGAGCGTGTACGACATTCGCGCGTTCGTGGAGTTCAAGACCACGTGGCACCCCATCGGGGCGTAGCACCTCACCGCCACGTCTCGAAACTCACGGACTCCGGGCGCCTGCACGCTGAGGGTGCAGCGGCGCCTGCTCTCGTCAGTTTCCGGTCCAACGAGGGGGCCGTTTGTCGAGGAACGCGGCTATGCCCTCACGGAAGTCGTCGCTTCCGTAGCACAGTCGGATCTGATCCGCATCCTCCACCGTTTGTGGCTGGTGGGCCTGCAGGCGCCGGAGAATCTCCTTGCTCGCCCTGATCGTGAGTGGCGCGTTGGCAACTATCGCGGCCGCGTAATCACGCACTGTTTCCTCGATGACGGCTCCGGGCGCGAGCTGCGTGACGAGCCCCTTGGCGAGCGCGTCGGTCGCGTTGATGAATCGTCCGGTGAACAACATGGCCTTCAGGCGCGCCGAGCCGAGGATCGTGCTCAGTCTCGCACAGGAGGCGGCGGACAGGCAGTTACCAAGCGTTCCAGCGATCGGAATGCCGAAGCTGGCGTCGGGAGTGCAGATGCGCAGGTCACACGAGAACGCGATCGCGCAGCCTGCTCCGGCGGCGACGCCGTGGACTTGTGCGATCGTCGGAATCGTCACCTGCTCCAGCCGCTCGAGCACCGAGTCGATGCGTTTCTCGTAGCGTATGCCGTCCTCTCCATCCTGGAATTCGATGAACTGTCGGATGTCGGTGCCTGCCGCGAACGCGTCGCCGCCGGCACCACGCAATATGAACACTCGCACGTCACTGCTTCGGTCGACGCGGTCGCACGCTTCGACGAGCGCCTCATACATGCCCCACGTCAACGCGTTTCTGGCCTCAGGGCGGTTGAACGTCAGGCGGGCGACGGGACCGTCGAGCTCAAATAACGTAGAGGAGTCGGACAAAGCATCTCCTTGGATCCATGAGCCCCGCGGCTGCGAGCATCGGCACACTGTATGCAGTTGAGGTATGATTCTGTCAATGGCCCTGCGCTTCGTTGACTCTACAGGCCGACCTGCCTGTTTCACAGCCGTCAACCCGTAGGCGGTCAAGCTCGTGCCTCGCAAACTCCGGGCGATCACCCAACGCCAGACCCTCGCAGATCAGATCTACGCATCGCTAAAGCAAGCCATCGTCGACGGCGACCTTCGCCCTGGAGAACGCCTGAAGGAGGCTGAAGTAGCACTGTCGCTCGGCGCGAGTCGGACGCCGGTGCGTGAGGCGTTCTCGAGACTGGAACATGAGGGTCTGGTTCGCTCGCTCAGGTCAGGTGGCTCGACCGTGGTGGAGCTGTCGGAAACCGAGATGCGCGAGATCTTCGGACTCATTCAGGTCCTGGAAACGTACGCCGTGCGCCTCGCGTCGGAGCGGATCACGTCCTCGCAGATCGAGCGGCTCGACGAGGTCTGCCGCCGGGCCGAGCAATTGACAGAGAGCGATCGAGAGAAGCTTGGCGAACTGAATCGCAAGTTTCATCAGCTCGTTATCGAGGCTTCCGGAAATCAACGTCTTCAAATCCTCGTCGGCAGCCTTCGTTCAGCGATGCAACCCTATCGAGCGCTGACCCTCCAGTCGCAGAAGTTTCGCGCCGCGTCCGTCCAGGATCACCGGCGGATGATCGAGTTGCTTCAAGCTGCTGACGCCGAGGCACTCGGACGGCTGATGACGGCTCACCTCGAGACCGCGCAGCAGGTGACGCTTGATGGCATCATGGCCCAGGCCCAGCGCCTGGCTCGCACCCCCTGACTCATGCGTGTTCTTACCCGAGGACGCCGATCCGACGGAGCTCGGCGATCTCGTCTTCCGTGAATCCGGCTTCAGCGAGCACGCTCTCGGTATGCTCGCCGAGCAGCGGCGCGCGGCTGCAGACCGACGGTGGCGTCGCCGACATCCTGATGGGAGAGCCGAGCGATCGGATGCGGCCGAGCGTCGGGTGATCCACATCCACGACCATGGATCGGGCGCGAAGGTGCGGATCGGTGAGCGCTTCCTCGTAATTGTTGATCGGACCGCACGGTACGCCGGCCGCTTCGAACTGCTCGATCCAGAAGCTGCGCGGACGCGCGTCGGTGATCGCCTGGATTTTGTCGGCAAGTGCCGCCCTGTGCTTCACACGCGCCGCATCGGTGGCGTAATCGGGATGCGTAACCCATTCCGGATGGCCCAGCAACTCCGCTACCTGCCGGAACAACCGATCGTTGGCGGCGCCCAGCGTGATGAATCCGTCAGCGCAGGAGATCGCCTGATAGGGCGCGCTCATCCGGTGCGCCGCCGAGCCCATGGGCTGAGGGATGCCCCCACCCGAGAAATACTCGGCCGCTTCCCATAGTGACAGCGCGATCCCGGTTTCGACGAGAGACGTGTCGATGTGCTGGCCCACGCCGGTACGGCCGCGATGGTGCAGAGCCGCAAGGATACCGACGAGTGCAAACAGGCCCGCCCCCAAATCCGTCAGCGGAACGCCCGCCTTCATCGGCGCAAGGCCAGGCTCACCGGTCACGGACATGATTCCCGAGACGCCTTGAGCGATCAGATCGAAGCCGCCCTTTCCCGCAGACGGCCCCGTTTGCCCGTACCCGGAGATGGAAGCGTAGATCAACCCGGGATTCAGCGCCACCACGTTCTGATAATCCAGGCCGAACCTTGCCATTACCCCCGGTCGGTTGTTTTCAATCAGGACGTCTGCCGTCTTTGCCAGCCGACGCAACGCCTGCTGCCCTTCGGGCTGCTTCAAGTCGATGACCAGGCCGCGTTTGCCACGATTGACTGCATTGAAACTCGGGCTGTCGGTCCCGACCGCGCCCGCCATGCGGCGGGTCGAATCCCCGGCAGGTGGCTCCACTTTGATCACGTCAGCGCCCATGTCGGCGAGAACCATCGCGCAGAAGGGTCCCGCCATGACATGCGTGACATCCAGCACACGGACCCCTGCCAGCGCCTTGGGGTGGCCAGCGACAGTCATGAATCGATGGCGCTCTCTAGAGCCACATCCCTCTGTCGAAGGTAAACCGACGTTGCCGCGAGGCGTTGGTTCCGCGCCGCGCGTGGTGACCTGGCGTCTAGTTGCTCGTCTCGCCATCTCCGCATGCAGTATGCTGTATACCAT
>JACDBQ010000624.1 GCA_013694845.1 Acidobacteriota bacterium | reverse complement strand
CAGTTCCCGAGTTGCCAGGGCAGAAGCGCGTTGGCCGCCTGATCGGGTGGTAGATGCGGAGTGACGTGGAGGATTCGCATCCAGCTATCGCGGTCCGGGCGCGTAGGCGGCGCGGAATTCCGCGAACGTCGCGGGCACCGCGTTCAACTCACGAGTCGCAAAGCGGAGGAACCGCTCGAGGCGTTCGCAGAAGGCGTCCAGTTCCGCCTGGGTGCGGTTGTAAGGACTGCCGCCGACGAGGGCTTCACTCGAATGGAACAGCAGGTTGAGGACCGGCTCGTTCCACCGCGCGAGGTCCTTCGCCAGGCCGATCATGTCGCCGACCGAGGAGTAGGACGGACGCAGCCATCGCATGCGCAGAAGGCAGAGCGCCCGGAGGACGCGTTTGGTGGTGTAGGGCCTGGGTGCTCGCGCGTACGCGTATTGCAGGATGCGGGGTAGCCGTCGGTTGAGCGCCGCCGAAACCGGCACCTCGAGCAGGCTGCTGCAGCCGGCGAGCGTGGCGTGGTCGTAGGCGAGAAAATAAGGCCTCAAGGGAGCCTCGACGAAGTCGGGGCCACCCTTGTGAGTCTCGGAGAAGAGCGGGGCGACACTCGATTCAACCAGGTATCCACACCGCTCGAGGGTCGCGACGTGGTCGGCCGAGAACCCGAAACGGCCCGAGCGGTACGACACCGGCCGTTCGCCGACCGCTTCAGTGATGGCGTTGCCGAGGGCGTCGAGCTGTGCGTCGAACTGCACTCGCGGCAGTGCGGACGCATACGGGTGCCGCTTCACGTCGGCTTCCGTGCACGGCGGCGTCTCCCACGCATGGTGATGCGCGCCGATCTCGCACTCGCTCCCCGCCAGCAGGTCCCGCAGCACTGCGGCCGATCGCTGATCCTTGGCCACCGGATACGTGATCAAGTACGTCGGCCGAACGCCGCATCGAGCGAACAGCGCGTGCAGCCGCGGCAGCGCGTAGATGTTCTCGAACCGCTGGTCCAACCGCGCGGCCGCATCCCACTGGTTGTCGCCTTCGGTATCAATTCCGACGAGGAGGTGCATCTGCTCAGTACCCAGCACCGAGCACACTTATCGATCCTGATCAGAATCGCCGAGCGTGATGTGCCAGTCGTCGGTGCTGTCGTAGAACGACTGGTCCACGTCGACGCCGTTCACCTTGACGACGAACTCCATCGTCGATTTGACCGCGAAGTAGCCCGAGCGGCGCAGTACGCGGCGGAAGACCGCGTGCAGCGCAAACGTGCGGATCTTGTCGGAGTCCGCCTGGCGGGCCTCACGATCGACCCATCGAAGCAGCGTGGCGAGCCCTGGCTCGTCGGCTGGATCGGTCAGGAAATCCACCAGCAGGGTCACGCGTCCGCGCGGCTCGAGGAAGTGCCTGTACACGGCGTATCCGACGTTTCGATCGTCGCGGCGGAGGGCCGCGATCGCATACCGCACATGCGGGGCGTTGACGTACTTCCAGTTCAGGTACGCGGCGTCACGCCGAACCGCCAGTCCGAACTTCGGCGCCAGATGCTCCCAGAGCTTCGTGAAGCTCTCGTCGAACCGCTGGATCATGCGGACTTCCGCTGCCAGCGGACGGGTGCGCGCCACGATCTTGATGACCGGAAGCGTCAGAGCCGAGACCAGGCGGTTGATGCCAACCGGCCAGTTCGGCCGTCTCAACGCGCGTCGGGTCAGTGGCTTGACGAAACAGGGCACCGGGCCCACGTCAGGCCAGCGCATTTTCTGAAATAACCGGTACGAGGAATCGGACAGCCCCAGCCCGAGCGATGCACCGACGTTGCGGTCCCAGGTGCGGAACAGTACCTCGCCGAGTCCCTGGCGCTGCCGTTCGGGGGCGACCATGACGTCCATGCCCCAGGAGCCCTGCACTTCGCGTCCGGCCAGCGAGAGTCGCACCGGCATGGTGGCGTACTGCCCGACGATGGCCGGGCCTTCACGGGCGATCCAGATCTCGGGTCCCTGGCCGGGGTTGTTGGGGTTGCGCCGATACTGCCATTCCCAGCGCAGGCGGCTGGACTCTGCGGCATCGTGACCGAAGACCCGGCGGTACAGCGCGTCCACCGCGCGTTTGTCGTCGGCCCGGTATCGATCGATGTCCGCCACTTTACCCACCTGCCTTCGCCAGAACGTACTCCATGTTGCTGATCAGCGCGTCCTGGGTCAATGGGCTGTCACGCAACCACCGGCCGAGCGGCAACGGCATGCGGCGCACGGTTGTGGTGGCGTGCAGTTCTTCGCGAACGATGTCCAGACCGGCGCCGAGAATCTGTCGTCGCAGCCGCCGGACCGTCACGAGCTCGAGCAGGTCGTCGTGCTTCGTGTCGCCGCGCCGCGCCGCCTGGATGAACGAGTTTTCGTTGGCCGGCTCCTTGAGAGTCCAGGGCGCTTCTCGTGCGAGAAACTGGAACATCGCGAATGCAATTCGCCGTCCGGCCAGGAGGTGCAGCGGGACCGGAACCTTCAGGCGCGGCAGATGCGCGCCCGCAAATGAGAGATAGGGCGCGGTCGACAGATACATCCGGCCGCCGGCTGCGAGCACCCGCGCGCACTCGCGCAGGTACAACGGCGCGTCCGCGACGTGCTCGATGACCGCGTGCGACAGCACCAGGTCGAATGCGCCGGCCGGGAACGGCAGGGACATGCCGTCCGCCAAGGCGAAATGCAGATTCGTCAGGGACCGTTCACGTCCGAGTTTGACACCGGCGTCCTGGAAGCGTTCGACCGGATCGATTCCGACGACGAGCAGCGCCTCGTCGGCCAGCGAGAGCGGCATCCCGCCGCCACCGCAGCCGGCGTCGAGCACGCGCCCGTTCATCGCCACGCCCGCGCGGTCGAGAAACGCGATCACCTTCGCGCTGCGGAAATACTCGAAGAGCGCGTAATCGTACTCGGAACGGAACCGCAGGTCGGCATGCGCCTTGATGGCGCGCTCGTCAATCGTGCGCACGTCCGGCTACGTGTCCGCTCGTACTGGCCCGGCCATCGCCGAATTTATCGATGAGCGCGGCCCGATCTCGGCCGGTGGCGGTTTCCGCCACGTCGAAGGTCATGATGATGGTGCGGTTGGGATACGCGTCGAGCACGTCGTTGATGACGGAGCCCTCGTAGCCAACGCGCGGCGCTACGTAAGTCAAAATATATCGCACATCATCCCGGGTCTTCCGGTCGGCGTAGTTGCCGAACTCGCGGCCGACGAAGACCGGTCTGATCCGGTTCTCGAGTGACAGTCCATTGGCCAGCTTGCCGTGCACCAGCGTGCCTGCAGGCAGGACCCCGGCGAGGGTCCGCGAGGCTCGGTAGTTATCGTCGCTCCGGGTGGCGGCCCACTGCGCGTACTGCGCGAGATCCCCCCCGGCCGCCAGCGCCACGACTACCGCTGCATGCACGGGGGGCATCTCCTGCCGGACGAGCCATCCCCGCAGGGCTCGCCAGCGGATGACACCGTAGCTGGCGCACAGAAGCGCCGCCAGGGCAGACAGCCTCACCCCAGGTCGCACTTCGTAGATAGACGCCAGCCGAATCATGCTGCCCGCAACCAGGTAAGCAAGGACGAGCAGGACGGGGAACGCGGCCCACCTGGCGTAGCGCCCCTCGACGCTGGAGTGTCGCAGAACCGGATGCGTTCGCGCGAGCAGCAGGGACGCCAGGCCGACCAGCGCCGGGATGAGCATCACGTACCGGCGCTCGTTGCCGGAATCGTGGACCACCAGTTCCGCCATCCCGAGGAGCACCCACCAGGCAAGGAGCCGTTCCGACGGGGTCGCGGTTCGCCAGCGCGCCGCGATCGTGAGCAGTGACAGTGCCGCGGCCACCAGCACCAGCCACATCCGCGTGAAGAAGTCGTGCACGATCGGAATCCACGAGGCGCGGTCGAGCAGCGCGCGCAGCGTGTAGGCGGGCTTGCGCACGACCGACATCTGCCAGTTGTAAAACTGATACTCGTGCCAGTGAGGCACGACGAACCAGATCAGTGCCGCTGCTCCGGTCAGCGCAAGTCCCACAAGTGTCCAGTAGGCCCCGGCCAGCACCGCGGGGGTGGGTTCGTTCATCCGCGCCTTGCGGCGAACCGCCGGGAGCCACGCGAGCGCGACCGTCGTCAGGCAGTCGATGAGGATGGCCGCGACAAAGAACGCAGACGACGCCTTGGTGAACCAGGCGGCGACCACGGCGGCGCCTGCGAGCAGACCCACCCGCGGCTGGCGCTCGGCGATCGCATAGCTCGCCCACGCCATGACGATCATCGCCGTCATGGTGGATTCCATCAGCGCGGCGCGATTCCACATGACGAACACGTAGTTGGTCGCGAGCAGGATCGCGCCTGTCGCGGCGCACCGCGGGCCGGCAACAGCACCGAGCCCCGCGGCAAGCAGCAACACGGCGGCAAGACCCGAGGCGACCGGCACCAGGCGCGCCTGCCAGGTGCCCACCCCGAACGTGCTGAACGCCACATATTCCAGGACCGTGAATACCGGGGTGAGGAAGACGGGATTCCACTCGTCGGTGCGCCACTGGTTCCACAGCACCTTGTTGCGGGCGTTGTGGACCCAGGGGCCCTCGTCATGCCAGACGATCCCGACGGTCGCGTGGCTGGGCGGATCGGCCGTGAGCCACACGCCGCGGAGCGCTGCCCCCAGCGCCAGCGCCGCGAGACAAACCAGCACGGCGCGGCGAGAGCCGGCAAACCCCCGGGATGAAGACGACACGGTGATTTATAGTACCCGCGTGAGTGGCGAGCCGGCGGGACATCTCAACCAGCCCGACTTGACGATGGTCGTGCCGACCTACAACGAGCGCGACCGTCTGGCGGAGCTCGTGTCAGCCGTCTTCGCGTCGTGCGGCTCGTACGGGATCGGGCTGGAGCTCGTGATCGTCGACGACAACTCTCCCGACGGGACGGGTATAGTCGCCGACGACCTCGCGCGAACACGCCGTATTCGCGTCATCCATCGTTCCGGCAAGCTCGGGCTCGGCACGGCGGTGATGGCCGGCTTCGAGGCCGCGTCGGCGCCGATCGTCGGGGTGATGGACGCCGATTTCAGCCACCCGCCCACCCTGATTCCCGGGCTGCTGGCGACCCTCAGAAAGACCAACGCGGACCTCGTGGTGGCAAGCCGCTACGTCCCTGGCGGTAGTACCCCTGGCTGGCCGTTCAAGCGGCGGGCGCTGTCGCGGGCTGCCTGCGCGCTCGCGCGCCCCCTGTCGCCGATCCGCGACGCGGCCTCCGGGTTCTTCCTCATCCGCAACGACGTCACCAGAGGTGTGACGATCAAAGCGGGCGGGTTCAAGATCTGTCTCGAGATGGTAGTCCGTGCCTGGCCGAGGCGGCTGGTCGAAGTGCCCTATCGGTTCGACGACCGGGAGCTTGGCGAAAGCAAGATGAGTCCGCGGGAAGCATTCGGCTACCTCGTGCAGCTCCGGGATCTATACTGGTTGCGATGGTCGGGAACGGCGCGCCCTAGGCGCGAGTATCAGTGTCTGACCGTTGCCGGTCTCGACCACCTGCTCCGGCAGGACCGGGAGTTTCGCCCGGCCTGACCCGAACGGCGACTTCGCCCGGCTGACGGTCTCGCGGCAGCGTCTAACCCCCTGAATCATGACGATCGACAAGTATCTTTTGGCTTTCATTCTGGCCTCCCTTCCCGTCCACGCGGCGCAGCAGAAGCCTCCGGCTCGTGACCTGGCGCAACGACCCGTCGCTGCGGGGAACGAAGCGACGGAGCTGGCGAACGGCTGGCAGCTGCTCGCACAGGGTCGAACCGCGGACGCCGCGACTCTCGCCGCGAGAATGATCGCGACCAACCCACGCAGCGGTGCGGTGTTGGGCCTGGCGCTGGAGGCGGCCATCCGCGCGAGCGGTGCAGCGGCCGGTCTGGCGGCCTATGAAAAATGGCTGGGACAACGCTCGCTCGAGGAACCGGCCGCTGTCCGGCGGATCGCCGAAGCGATCCTTGACGAAGCGACCGCATCTTCGTCGGACGCCGCCGTGCGCGCGACGGCGTTGCACGCGCTCGCAC
>JACDBQ010000290.1 GCA_013694845.1 Acidobacteriota bacterium | reverse complement strand
TTTCAGGCCTGCATCACCGACTCCATCCGCGGACGCTGTCCGTGATGCAGGCCTGACGGCCTGCGCTACACCGTGGCGCGGCGAACTCACTTCTGGCGCGGGCCGAGTGCGCCGCGGAGCTTATCGGCGAGCGATCCGAACCCATCGGCCTGCCCAACGTCCTCTCGGTCGGTGTACTCGCGCACTTCCTGCGCCTCGTGCGCGTCCTGGACAGCCTTGATGCTGAGACGGATGCGGTGGCCCGGCAGGTCCTCGACCTCGAGGACAACGACCTCCACGTCCGAGCCGCGAGGTAACGCTCTCGCGACATCCGCTTCCCGGGCAACGCCGGTTTCGCTCAACGGAATGAGACCCGTGCGCCCGGGGGCAAGAAACACGAACACCCCGAACTTCTCGTGTCGCTCGACCTTCCCGGTGAGGCGCGCGCCCGGTACGATCTCGGGTTGCGATCGCGCCGCCCCGCCGGCGCGCGCCGAGCCTTCCGGAAGGAGGGCCACGCCGATGCGCTTCTTCTCGAGGTCGATGCTCAGGATCTCGAATGCCCAGGTCATCTCCGGGGCGACCAGGGTGGACCATCCCTGCGGTCGTCCCGTCGGCGCGAATGTCGAGGCGTGCGCCAATCCTTCGATCCCGGGCTCCAGCTCCACGAACGCCCCGAAGTCCGCGACCTTCGTGACCCGGCCGGTATGGACCTGTCCGATCTCATACGTAGCCTGCACTCTCGACCACGGGTCGTCGGTGAGCTGCTTCAACCCCAGCGAAATTTTCTGCTTGTCGTCGTCCACGCGCAGGACCTTGACCGTAATCTCCTCGCCGGGCTTGACCATCGCCGACGTGTCCGCAACGCGGGACCATCCCATCTCCGATACGTGCAGCAAGCCCTGCACACCGCCGCCGAGGTCGATGAACGCGCCGAACTCGCGCACGGACGCCACGCGGCCGGTGATCACCGCGCCGACCACGATCGATTGCCGAACGTCGGCGGCGTTCGCCCGTTGCTGTTCCTCGAGCAGCGCACGCCGCGAGACGACGAGGTTCTTGCCGCCTTCCTTGAACTCGACGATGCGGAACTGGTAGACGCGGCCGATGTGCGCCGACGGCTCCGTCCGGAGGGTGTCGATCTGGGAGAAGGGACAGAAGGCGCGCTGGTGAGCGAACCGTACTTCGTACCCGCCCTTCACTTCTCCTTCGACCTTGCCTTCCACCGGCAGACCGGTCTGGAACGCGTCTTCGAGTTGTCGCCCGGTCGCGGCTCCCCGCGCCAGCCTCCGGGAGAGGGTCAGCCCTCCCTCCGTCGATACCAGCACGGCCTGTATGCGATCGCCGACCGCAACCTCGAGATTCCCCTCATCGTCCTTCAGCTCGCCGAGCTCGATGGTGGCTTCGCCCTTGCCGCCGATGTCGATGAACGCCACGTCCGGCCCGATCGCGACGACAGTACCTTCGAGGGACTGACCCCTGGAGAACCGTTTGGCTTTGTGCGACGCCTCGAACAGCGCGGCGAAATCTTCGGTGGACTCACTCACGGCACGCTCCTCGAACGACTGGTCTCATGGTCAAGCCTCGATTTTACTCCTGCGCTCTCGAGACCGCGCCGATATCGCTCCTGTACACTCGTAGCGAACCACCCACTGGCGCTGGTTATCAATGCCCCACGTGCTGCAAGCGTTGACCCGCGATGCCTGGCTGCTGTTTGCCACCAGGTTCATCCGGTTGTTTGCGTACGGCGCGCTGGCCGTCGTGCTGGTGTTCTACCTCGTCGGTCTCGGCCTGAGCGAGTCACAGACCGGCCTGCTCCTGACCGCCACTCTGATCGGGGACACGGTTCTGTCGCTGTATCTGACTACCCGAGCGGATCGCCTCGGACGCCGGCGGACGCTGCTTGTCGGTGCCGGCCTGATGACGATGGCGGGGCTGGTGTTCGCGTTCACTGGCAGCTGGTGGGTGCTCCTTCTCGCAGGCACGGTGGGTGTCATCAGCCCGAGCGGTCATGAGGTGGGGCCGTTTCTTTCCATCGAGCAAGCGGCGCTGTCCCACGTCGTGACGGACCGGAGCAGAACGGAAGTGTTCGCCTGGTACACGTTGACGGGATCGGTGGCGACGGCGCTCGGCGCGCTCGCCGCTGGCACCATCACCGAGTTGGTGCAACAGACCGCGATGGCGCCGGTCGGCAGCTACCGGGTGATCGTTCTGCTTTACGCGGCCCTCGGCCTGGTGCTCGCGGCCGTGTTCTCGCGCCTGTCGCCCGCGGCCGAGGCGCCGACCCGTGGCGCCAGGAGAACCACGACGGGAGTGTTCACCGGACTCTCCGGGCTCGATCGATCACGTGACGTCGTGATCAAGTTGTCGGCGCTGTTCGCGCTGGATTCGTTTGGCGGCGGCTTCGTCATTCAGAGCTTCGCCGCGTATTGGTTCTACCTGCGGTTTGGCGTCGATCCCGGAACGCTCGGAGCAATCTTCTTCTGGGCCAACATCCTGGCGGGGGTGTCGGCGTTATTCGCATCGCGGCTGGCGGCGCGGTTTGGCCTGGTCAACACCATGGTGGCCACCCATCTGCCATCCAATATCCTGCTGATTCTCGTGCCGCTGATGCCGACGCTGCCGCTGGCCATCACCGTGCTCCTGGTCCGCTTCAGCATCAGCCAGATGGACGTGCCCGCGCGGCAGTCCTACGTGATGGCGGTGGTGACGCCGGAGGAGCGCTCGGCAGCGGGTGGCGTGACCGGCGTGGCCCGGACCATCGGCGCGGCGATCAGTCCGCTCTTCGTCGGGTTCCTGTTCGCGCAGCCTGGTTTGATCAACCTGCCGTTCATCATCGCCGGCACCTTGAAGATCATCTACGACCTGTTGCTCTACCGGGAATTCATCTCGCTTCACGCGCCAGAGGAGCGGCGCTGAAGGACGGCCGGCCGTTTGTACGACGAAGAGCCCGGCCAGTGGGCGTGTCCGGGCCGGCGTTGCGCCCGAAAGCCTGGTTGACATCATCTGCCGGAGGTGTTATAAAACTCGCAGAGGTGTTATAAAAATCGCATGTCCGCCAGACGCGTGCCGACACTGCTGACCAAGCGCGAGCGACCGATCATGGACGTGTTGTACCGGCTCGGCCGGGCCACCGCGGCGGAGGTCATGGAGCGCCTCGCCGGGGCGCCGGGATATTCGACCGTCCGGACGCAGCTCGGGGTCCTCGAGCGCAAGGGGCACGTCAAGCACGAGGAAGAGGGGCTGCGCTACATCTACATGCCGACGGTTCCCCGGCATTCCGCACGCCGATCGGCGCTGAAGCACCTGGTCGACACCTTCTTCGAGGGCTCGACCACGAAGGCGGTCGCGGCGCTGCTCGGGGGCGAGGCGTCCCGCGTCTCGGAGGAGGACCTCTCGCGTATCGAGGACCTCGTGAAGAACGCGCGTATCGAAGAACTGGCGAGGAACGCCAGGAGCGACGGACGGTGACGCTGTGACTTTGCTGATTGGCCTGACGATCCGGTCATCGGTCATGCTGGTGGTCGGCCTGGTGATCAGCGCGTGTTTCGCGAAACGATCGGCTGCCCTGCGGCATCGCGTGCTCGCGACCGCGCTGCTGGCTGCAGCCCTGGTCATGCCCATGAGCGTGGCGTTGCCGGAGTGGACCGTCACGCTGCCTGCGCGCGTGACCGACGCGAGTCCCACGGTGATTCCCGCACTTCCCCCCGTATTTCCCGTGGAGGCGCCGACCTCCGCAGCCGTTGCGCCCCAGCCACCCACATCCGACACCGTGTCCCCCATCGTCGTCGCATGGCTCGCCGGTGTCCTGGTCGCCGCCGGCCCCCTGATCGCGGGCGTGGTACGGGTCAGTCGCGTTGCCGCCCGTGCCTCGCGCGTCGAGGACAGGCGATGGCTCCAGATCCTCGACACCGTCGCCGCCAGCTACGGGCTGACGCGCGAAATCGCGATCTCTCGAACCGATTCAACGGACCTGCTCGCCACGTGGGGCATCCTGAGGCCGCAGGTGCTCCTGCCACACCACGCCCGTGACTGGACGCTGGATCGCCTGCACGTCGTCCTCTCTCACGAACTGGCGCACATCCGTCGTCACGACTGGCTCGTGCAGATGGGCGTCGAGACGCTGCGCGCGATCCTCTGGTTCAATCCGCTCGTGTGGATGGTGTGCGCGCGCCTGCGCCGCGAGAGCGAACAGGCCTGCGACGACGAGGTACTCGGCATCGGTGTGGGCGCACGTGAATACGCCTCGCATCTGCTCGAGCTGGCCAGGCAATGCCGCCGGCCCGGCTCCACGTGGGCATCGGCCATGCCGATGGCTCACCCGTCAACCCTGGAG
>JACDBQ010000284.1 GCA_013694845.1 Acidobacteriota bacterium | reverse complement strand
CAATCTCACAGCGTCGCGAGCAAGTCGCGGAGGCCGGTGGCGAGCGGGGTGAGGCGATAGCTCAGTTCCGCCGCGCTACGCTGGCTGTCCAGCGACCAGTCGCGACGAAAAATCTGCACGGTCCCGCGAGTCAGCACGGGTGGCCGTCCGAACCAGCTCGCGCGCATATCCTCGACCAGGGCCGCGGCATGCGCGACAGCAAACGGAATCCGCCTGGGAAGCGGACGGCCGGTCAGGTGCCTGACGACTTCGAACACTCGCATCTGCGGCACGTTCTCTCCGCCCAACCTGTATTCCCCGCATACGGCCGCGCGCTCCACGGCTTCGACATGCGCCTCAGCCACATCCGTCACATAGGCGTAGGACCAGGGTTGGTCGGCGCCGATCAGCCCTGGCATCCGGCCCTGGAGGTGGTCGCGGATCAGTCGTCCCACGAGATTGCCCTCGGTCGCTGCCCCGGGACCGTAGATCACGCCGGGGAACATGGTGACGATCGGCACGCCGGCCGCGGCCGCGGCTCGCGCGGCCTCGAGAGCGCGGACCTTCGTCCGTTGGTAGTCATTGGCCTCGAGAGGAGCGTTTTCACCGGCCGGTGGCAGAGCGAGGAACGATGACGTGTAAACGACGCGCGGAATACCGCGCGCGCGCGTCACGTCGAGCACGTTCAACAGCCCGCCCACATTGACGTCGTCGAATTCGTGCGCGAACGGTCGCCAGAGACTGACGAGGGCCGCGGCATGCACGATCGCCTCTGTGTCGGCGGCAGCGAGCTGAAGCGCACGACGATCGCGGATGTCGCCGTCATATGCCACACCAGGTAGTCCGGCCGCCGATGCCCGGCGCGCGAACACCACGGGATGATGACCGCGCCGATGGAGCGCCCCCACGATCGAGGCGCCAAGGTAGCCCGTTCCGCCGGTTACGAGGACGCGCATGCTGCAGAGATCGTTATATGCTTCTCGCCAATGTTCAAGCGGCAGAAAACCGGGTCCGTGGTGTGCGTCTCGTGCGGATCACTCGTCGGCGTGAACGACCCTCAGTGCTACTCGTGCGGACGACGCAATCCTGGCCTCTGGGGCTACGCGCCCCTGCTTCGACGGCTCGGCAACGATCTCGGTTTCGTGTCGCTCATCGTTTATGGCTGCGGTGCGATGTATGGCATCGCCCTTCTGCTCACGGTCGTACGGGGCGGCAACATCATGGGCGGCGGGAACAATCCGCTCAACATCCTGGCGCCGGATACGCTGTCGCAGGTCATGCTCGGCGCGAGCGGCGCCTATCCGGTCTTTGGCGCGGGCCTGTGGTGGTCGGTGTTGAGTGCCGGCTGGCTGCACGCGAGCATCATGCACATCGTGCTCAACATGATGTGGGTAAAGAACCTCGGCCCCGCCACCGCCGATCTTTACGGCGGCCCGCGCATGGTCATCATCTACACGGTGGGGTCGGCCTCCGGCTTTCTCCTCAGCTCGGTGCTCGGTCTTTACCCGATTCCCAAATTCGGCGCGCCGTTGACCGTGGGTGCGTCGGCGCCGATCTTCGGCCTGCTCGGCGCGCTGATGTATTACGGACGGCGTAGCGGCAGCAGCATCGTTCATGCGGAGGCCAAGGGCTATGCGGTCGCGTTCTTCGTCTTCGGGCTGATCTTTCCTGGCGTCGACAACGCCGCGCATGCGGGCGGGTTCCTCGGCGGGTATCTCTCGGGGATGTGGCTGGACCCGCTGAAACCCGAGCGGGTGAATCATATGATCGGCGCGCTGGTCTGTCTGGCGGCGACGGCGCTCGCCATTCTCGCCTCCATCGTCTCGGTGCTCCCAGCGTTCCTGTCGTCGTCCCGTTCCTAGCGGCGAGGCGCCCGGGAATACAGGTCGATGATGCGCGCGATGGCGCGCCGGCAGACCTGGCAGAAGCCCACACTGTCGCGCGTGAACATGATGCAGTCGGCCTGGGGCCGGTAGAGCCCCTTGGCTTCGTAACCCGCACCCTCGAACGCCCCCACCGCCTGACCGTATTTCATCGCCGCCAGGAACTTCTCTTCGAAGTTCTGCTGCTCGGCAAACAGGGCATCCATTGCCTCCTCCGGCGCGTTGCGCTTGCGGATCTCGCGCCGCCGCGCCTGGATCGCAGCGCTGTGCTGCTCGAACGCGTCCTTGTCCCAGGGGGTCGGCAGCGGTGTGCCCGGGGTGACCAGGTCGCGCCACTTCAACGTCGCAGGGTCCTCGAGCGCGGTGAGGTTCGGCTCCCAGGGCTCCGGCCGGTCCTTCACGCCGGTGGCGTAGGCGACGTCCGACGTGTAGTACTCGTCACCGAGCGCGGCGAAGTGATGGCCGAACTCGTGGACGAAGACGTATTCGGAAAAGGCGCTGTCGACCGACGCGGTCGCATGATCGTTGAACACCCCGCCACCCCCATACGTTCGCTCGTTGGCGAGGATCTCGATGAACTCGTAGGGAGCGGCCGAGGCCGCATCGCGCAACGCCCGGTTGTCGAGCGTCAGCATGTAACGCTCCGAGTCGAAGATGTTGTACTGCACCCCGAGCGGGGTCCGCCTGAACACCCCGGCGTTGGGGCGGTTGACTCCGCTCGCGCCAGACGGAAGCTCCAGGGCGCGCACGTTGAAGTCGCCGCGCCGGCTCCTGAACGGCTCCTCGGCGAAGAGCGCCTCGAGCAGCCGCTTCGCGTCCGCCTGGAACTTTGTCATCTCCACCGCGGTATAGCCCTCGCTGATTACGAGCAGGTCGACCTTCTCGGTCGCGGGCCCGCTCTCCAGAATCGGTACCACCCGCCCGTGGTGTGCCGTGACCGGCGCGCGATTCACGAAACGCGATGCCGGGTCGACGTCAAGCGACCATACCCGCTGGAAGCGGTTGTCGGCCTGACGCTTGTGAACCGTGACGGTGACCGCGTCGCGGGGCCAGGGGAACCGCAGCGACTCATGGAAGGTCCGATGGAGGGTTTTCGATTCCGCCGTCGTTTCCCACTCGCCGTAGATGGACCCGAAGCCACGCGAGTAGAGCAGCGCAGCGGTCTTGTCGCGCACCTCGAACATGTACGGCCCGAGGTTCGTGTCGTCCACCAGCGCGGCGCGGCTGCCTGCCCACGGGCCGTCGATGACGACCTGGTCGAGCGCGAATGTTTCGCCTGCTTTCGGCCCGCCGGTATGGAAATAGTCCACCCGCATGGTGTCGCTGCCGAAGCTCCGATTGAACGAGCTGGCGGGCTGACCGACCGTGACCGCGAGCCACAGGAGCAGGACCGGAAGAAAGCGCATGCGAAAAGTATAATCACCGCGTGCGTAAACCGGTCGTTCTGATCACTGGTGCGGGCGGGGAGATCGGCCACGGCCTGATCGACCGGTTGAGCGGCCGGAAGGAAAGGGCCATCGTCACGCTCGACGTCAGTCCGCTGGACTCGGGCATCGCGGCAAGGGTGGACCGCGAGATCACAGGATCGATCCTCGATCGCGCTGTGCTCGACCGGGTTCTCTCGGAGTACCGGGTCGAGCTCGTCATCCATCTCGCGGCGCTGCTTTCGACCCGATCGGAGTTCACGCCGGTCATGGCCCACCAGGTGAACGTCGAGGGCACGCTGAACCTTCTGGAGTTCGCCCAGCACGAAGCCGAATCCCACGGCCGCCCGGTGGTGTTCATCTATCCGTCATCGATTGCGGCTTACGGTCTGCCGAGCCTGGAAGCCAAGCAGAAGGCTGGCCGGATCACGGAAGACGAGTGGGCGCATCCGACGACGATGTACGGGTGCAACAAGCTGTATTGCGAACAACTCGGCACCTATTACGCACGGCACTACAAGCAGCTCGCCGCAGAAACCGCGGCCGGCAAGGTGGATTTCCGCTGTGTGCGTTTTCCAGGTCTGATCTCCGCCTTGACAGTCCCGTCAGGCGGAACGTCCGACTACGCTCCGGAAATGATTCACGCGGCGGCGAAAGGGGAGCCGTACGCGTGCTTTGTCCGTCCCGACACTCGCATTCCGTTCATGGCCATGCCGGACGGCGTCGATGCCCTCCTGGCGCTCGCGGCGGCGCCAAAGGCCGATCTCAGGCGCACCGCCTACAACGTGACCGGGTTCAATCCGTCCGCGGAAGAAGTGCGTGCGGTCGTCGTCAAGGCTTTTCCGGGCGCGCAGATCACCTGGGAAGTGGATCTCAAACGTCAGCGCATTGTCGATTCCTGGCCGGCTGACATCGACGACACCGCGGCGCGCCGCGACTGGAGCTTCGCCCCCCGCTATGATTTCGAGCAGGGGTTCAGCGAGTACCTGATCCCCACGATCGGGAAACGGTACACGTAGGCGTGGTTCGTCAACGTTGGGGCGGTTCGCAACGTGGGGGCGGTTCGGGAACCGCTCCTACCGGGAGATCCACTGCGGCGGCGGCGTGATC
>JACDBQ010000278.1 GCA_013694845.1 Acidobacteriota bacterium | reverse complement strand
AACATCTCGAACGTGCCGCCGTCGACGCCGAGCCGCGCACTGCGGTAGAGAGCCGGGCCCGGCCCGGCGGCGCGGATTGCGAGCGCGATCCCGGCCAGCACCGGCGACAGCACGACCAGTGCGCTCCCGGACACGCAGATGTCGAGCACGCGTTTCAGAGCGAGATAGTTCATGGGTTGCCGCTGGCGGGGCAGAACGCGAGCCTCGGCGCCGGCGCCGCGCCGTAACCGTGCAGGCTGGATGTCTCCGGCTCCGCGCGGGTGGCGCGAATGATGACGACCTTGCAGGCGAGCACCATCGCCACGACCGTCCAGAGATGAGGGTTGAGGTAGTCCGAGGCATTGACCATTCCGACGGCCTGCGCGAACAGGTCCAACTGGAGAAAACGCATCCAGCCGTATGCGCGCGCAGCTTCGGGGTGGTTCGTGCTCGATGATCCGCTGAAGGAGGAGAACCACAACAGCCTCCCCCAGAACCAGAGGAACGCCAGCAGGCCCGGAATTCCCGTCTCCGCCAGGATCTGAACGTAGAGCGAGTCAGAGGCGTACTGACTGCGGATCACCCAGGCGGGATCCTGGTAGAACGGTACTATATAGCGATCGATGTTCCCGAGGCCTACCCCGAACACCGGCGCGAGCTTCCAGACTTCCAGCCCGGCGAACACGCTGTCGATTCTGTTACCCGCACCGCCGCCGCCCTGGATCACAAGCCCGACGCGCTCGATCGATCGGTCGATCAGGTCCGGCCATTCCGGCAACGCTTCGACCAGCCATAACATGAAGAACACGTAGGCTCCGGCGCCCAGCACGAATCTCTGGCGCCGCCCCAGGGTGAACATGCTGTGCCGCCACATTTGTGCGATCCCGGTGGCGAGCAGGAAGGTGCCGAGGATGACGTAACCGAGCAGGCTGTTCGCCGCGTAGAACGCCACCGTGAACAGGGCGAGTGCCACCAGATGGCGCCGACGTCCCGTCTGGGACCAGAAGACGATCGCCAGTGCAACGTAGTGGACGTAATACCGTGCAGCCCAACTCGGCTCGCCGAAGAACGAAGACGCCCGGAACCCGGTTGTGAGCTCTTGCCCGACCTTGTACTCGCCGCTCTGGAACATCAGCGGCGCCAGCCAGGGGAACAATCCAAGGCCGCCGTGAAGCATCTGGAGCACGGACAGGACTGCCGCCGCGATCCCCAGCGCGTAATAGGACCTGACCAGCAGCCACAACCGCGGCCAGGTGATCCACTTCACGACCACGCACACGAACACGACGTACATCGTCAGGTGCACCAGCGTCTTCAGGAACTGCACCAGATCTGACGCAGGCGACAGCGCCAGGCTCACGATCGAAAGGCAACAGGCGCCCCAGAACAGGAGCATCGGCGCCACCGGTCCCGGCAGGCAGAGCACCGCCGACCACCGGCGATCCCGCGCCGGCAGGAGCAGCGGCAGGAGCAGCAGCGGCAACATGAAGTAGGGCCACGGCACCTGAATTCCGCCGGGGATGGTGAGCGCGTTCTTGTTCCAGTACTCGCTGGCGAGCGTGAACAACAGCAGCAGGACGAAGCCTCGCCACGCCGTGAGGCGTGGCAGGATCAATCGTCGCCGGAGTCTGGCGATGTTCACGCGGGCGTGTTGGCAGGATAGATGAACGGCGTGCCGCGGAGTATCCCGTCGCAGATGATGTCCAGCCCCGCGTCGTGCCCGGGCCGAAGCTGCTCGAGACGGTTGATGGCGATCTGATACTTCACCTGGCGGGCCGCGATGCCGGTTGAAGGCGCGATGCTCGCCATCGGAATCATGCGCCTGAAAAAGAAGTGGTAAGCGTAGCGGCGCGCCCGTGAAACGGTCGCCGGGGGAAGGCGCCCAGGCCCGGGCAGCTGACCGAGCAGCGCGTAGTACTCCTCCGGCGACCCGGCGTCCGCGGTGAGCCCCTTGTTCCGGATCCACGCTTCACCACAGACGATGACGGGCACGCCTTCGCACGTGAGCTCGACCCCGGTTTTCGTTCCATAGATGACGACAGCGTTGCACCGCATCATGGTGACGTAAGTGCTGATCGCGCTGTCGGGCGGGATCACGTAGACATTGGCAGGAAGGGTCGGAAACGCGGCGCGGATTTCGTCGACGACCGGCTGGCGTGATGGCACGGCGCCCGTCAGCTCCGCGGGGTGGACCCGGATCAACAGCTGCAGCTCCGGACGGTCCTTGAAGTAGGCGATCGTTCGGACCAGCCAGTCCATCATGGTCGGGAACGCGTTCGCGCGGTAGTGCAGTTGCGCGTCCCAGATGACGTTGGTCAGCAGGCCGATCGTGGGTTTCGACAGATCGATGCCGAGCTCCTGCTCGATCGCCGACGTGCGCTCCTCGGGATTCGCGTTGAAGGTGATCCAGTCCTGCGACCCCTGCCACCGGCTTCGCAGGTAGGCCATCAGCTCGGCGTCACGCTCCGCGCTCCAGGGCAGGTTCTCCCACACCGTAGTCGGTTCATCCATCAGGGTGTGGTGATACGTGTCGCCATGGCTGAAGATGAAGCTCCGGCTCCGATACGCGGGGTTCCAGTTGACGACGCGTACGCCCGTATCGCGGGCCACTTCTCCGATGACACCATGAGGGATGTAGATGCCGTGATTGAAGCAGGCCGCTTCGAAACGCTCCTCCGCGACCAGCCGTCGCGTCGCATACGCGGTGAGCAGCCCGGCGTGAAGGTATCGCCGCAGGACCGCCTCGCTCGCGCCGCCCGACAACGTGCCCCTCGCGTAGAACCGCAGCGCACCCGCCAGCGCGTGCTCACCGATGGCGAGGCCATTCAGCGTGAAGGACGGGATCGCCTCGGCGGTGATGTCGGCGGCCAGCCCCAGGGCGGTCGTCCGTTCGTCATCGGTCAGCAGAGCGCCCAGCGTCCGCAGTTCCAGGCCCAGCGTGCGATACATCGGTGCACCCGACGAGTAGCACCGGATGCAGCCGCTCGCCTGCGGGCCCTCGTCTACGAATGCCTCGTCGCTGGAGACACCCGTGACATGGGATCGAAGACAGGCCGGCAGCTGCTCGTCGCAGAGGAGGACCTGGACCTCCGCGCCACGCAGCGTCAGCGCGACCGCCAGCAGGCTCTCGAGGGTTGTCGAGGGCAGGTGCCCCCCCACGGCCGTCGCGATCAGCACACGAGGGCCTCCGTGCGCGGCATCGCGCGCGCGACGCCACTCATCGGCGGAGGGCTGCAGGATCGGCCGCCAGTCCGGTTGATCGAAGTCCGGCTTGACCGCCTGGACCAGCCGCTGGGCCGTGCGCAGGAGTTTCAGGCGCATCTTCTAGGTACCGAACGCCTCTCCGTCGGGTACGAACAGGACGTCTCCGGCGCCCCCGTAACCCGCCGGATCGAGCGGCTCGAATGCTCCGTCTTCGAACGACATCGTGCGGTAGCCGCGGGCCGCGAAAAACGCGAAGACATCTCGAGAGGAATACCCGTACCGCGCGCAGTATGCGTCGTAGAGCTCGCAGAAAACCAGCGGGCGGTCAGCGTCGATGGTGGCGGCGGCCCCCCGCATCACCAGTAGCTCGGCTCCTTCCACGTCGCATTTCATCAGCCGGACGCGGCCGTTCGGGTGGCATCGGCGGAAGCTATCGATCGTGAGGGCGGACACACGCACCTTCTCTCCCTCGTCGTTCCCCCGGCTGATCCGGGTCATCCCCGTGAGGCGTCGTCCCGACGCGTCCTTCCAGACGACGTCCGCTTCCCCTTCCGCATCGCTCACAGCGCCGACGATGACGGTCACGTTTTGACGTCCGAAGAGGGTGAGTGTGGCTTTCAGCACCTGCGCGTAGTAGGGCAGCGCTTCGAACGCGTAGACATGGCCGGCCGTGAGCGCGCGAGAGGCCGGGATCGTCCAACTGCCGGCGTGGACGCCGACGTCGAGAAAGATATCGTCCATGGAGAGCAACGGCAGCAAAGGACGAAGTTCGTGAGCCGGCAGCTGACCGGCCAGGTGTCGGCGGGCCCAGACGAGCGCGTGGAGCAGGTGCCTCACGCGGGCCGCGGCTCGAGCGTCGACGTGATGCGACGCGCCAACGAGGTGCCGTCGAGTCCATGGGCCGCCAGGGCCTCGGCCGGCGTGCCGCACGCGGGGAGCCCGTCCACACCAAACACCTTGAAGTGACGTCCGCCGAGCAGCCCGTTCTGAATCAGCGCCGACAGCAGATGGTCTCCGAGGGCTCCGGTCACGCCATGATCCTCGAGCACGAAGATCGCCTGGTGCCCGTCGGTCGCCGATCGCAGCCAGTCGATGTCGAACGCGTTGAGCCAGGGCTGATTCACGACGCTTAACGAAATCCCCTGCCCGGCGAGGATCTCCGATGCGAGCAACGCCTCGTGCAGCATGACCGGTCCGTAGGACATCACCACGGCGTCGGACCCTTCTCGAACGACCCATCCACGCCCGCGGGACAACTGATAGCCGGCCGGAGAATCGATCTGGCGGGGTGACGGCCCGATCACGAGCCGCAACATCGAACTGCCGGGCGCTTCGTCCACGCAGTAGCTCAGCGCCTGGGCCGTTTCGGTTGCGTTCACCGGCTGGATGATCGTGAAGTCCGGGAGATTCGCGAACAGCGCGACGTCGCGCAGGCTCTGATGCGATTTTCCCGGGCCGGCCGGGATCAATCCTGCGTAATGACAGACGTAGACGATGCGTGTGCGTTCGGTCGCGTTGTTGTAGATCTGCTCGTTGGCGCGCGAGGCCAGGAAACTGGCAAACGAATTCACGATCGGGAGCAGTCCGTGGCGTGCGAGGCCGCCCGCCATCGACACCATGTCCTGCTCGGCGATGCCGTTCTGGATGAACCGATCCGGAACTTCCAATTCAAACCGGCGCGTGCGGCAATCGGCGGCAAGGTCGGCATCGAGCACTACGACGTCCGGCCGTCGCGCGGCGATGTCGATCAGTGCCGCGCCGTACGCCTCCACGACGTATTCGCGAGTCATCGCCGCGGTCGCCGGCTGCGATCCCGTGCTGACTGGCTCCCCCAGGGCATTCTTCGCAAAGAAGGGCTCGCCGGTCGAATCGCGCCGGACGTCCGCCAGCTCGAGGGGCTCGTGTCCGAGCTCCGCAAGTGCTGCGTTCACCCGGCCGGCCAGTTCATGGTGAGCGGCGACGAACGCGTCGTCTGACGGCGCCCCTGCATGCCACCGGTAATACCCTCCGCCTTCGGCAAGAGCGCGTCCGTGTTCCATGAACGAGACGCCGCGTCCCTTGATCGTGTCGGCGATCACGACCCTGGGGCGGTCCTCGATAGTGCGAAGCTCTGCCCAGAGCGCTTCGAGCCTCGCGTGATCGTGGCCATCACATCTCGTGACGTGCCAGCCCGACGCGAGGAATTTCGCCTCGATATCGCCGAGCGACACGATTTCGCCGACCAGCTTGTCTGACTGCACCTTGTTGTGATCCACGATGACGGTCAATCCCGTGATGCCCTGCTGAACGGTGGACTGCAGCGCCTCGTAGTTCTGCCCTTCCTGCAACTCGCCGTCGCCCGTCATCACGAAGACGTGGCCGCCGACGCGTCGAAAGCGCTTCGCCCAGGCGATGCCGCGCCCCTTGGAAATGCCCATTCCCAGCGAGCCGGAGTTCGCTTCGATGCCAGGCACGCCGACGTCGGGATGGCCATCGAGCCCCCCGAGACGCCGGAGCCTCAACAACCGATCGTCGGAGATCACCCCCAGCGAGTGGAGCACGGCATACAGGCCGGGAACGTCGTGTCCCTTGGACGAGAAGTAGACATCCCGCTCCGCGGCGTTCCAGCCGACGTCGCGGACGTTCATCTCGTGATAATAGAGCCAGGCGACGACGTCCATGGCGCTGAAGCTGGAGCCCAGATGACCCGATCCCGCCAGCTTGACCGCCGAGAGCGCATTGATGCGGCACATGTCCGCGAGTACCGGTATCAACCGCACCGGCGCCAGGCCAGGCTGGCGCACGCGGGCGAACTCGTCCACGGGAACGAAACGGATATCAACACTCATAACAAGCCGATGTGCACTTCGAGGTCAGAGGGGAAAGGGCGGCGCCTCGACCGAGGGCAACAGCGCTTCACCGCGCGCCACCAGCAGTTCCGCGAGGTGCCAGTCATACGGATGATTGACGTCGAATCCCTCGAAGCCTTCGGTCAGGAAGGGCACGATGTTCACGCCGGCGATGGTCCGCGAAGCCTTGACGGTCCGGGTCCACGCGATTTCGAGGCTCGCGTTCTGCACGTAGACCAGCGGCAGCGACGGGTACTGCCTGCTGTGCCACGGCTGCTCCTCGGGACCGAAGGGCAGAAGCGGTAGCAAGCGATTCCCGCGCTTGACCCACATCTTGCCCGGGTGCTGGTGACACTTCTCGACGGCGCGGAGGGAGTCTGCGCCAGCGTCCTCCACGAAGGCCGTCCAGGCGCGGATGATCGTCGAAGGCTGACGGAAGGGGCTGGTCGGACGCAGAATGCTGAACGCATCGAATGATCGTCCCGAGGATTCGAGCGCGCCGAGCATGTGGTCCACCCACTCGACGTCAGGCGACGCGTCGCCGGCGATCGCGTCCGGTCGAAGCACCGGCGCCTCCGCACCGTAGTGCCGGGCGATCGACGCGTAGTGCTCGGAGTCGGTGGAGACCACGACCGCGTCGAACACGCCGCTGGCCTGTGCGGCCGCGATCGTGTACGCCAGCAGCGGATGACCTGCCAGTGGCGCGACGTTCTTGTGCGGGACTCTCTTGGATCCGGCACGCGCCGGGACGAGCGCGACCATGCGCGGGCTCGTCACAGCCGCCTGTCGTCGAGATTCAGGTAGACATCCTTCAGCGACGAATACACGTCCAGCGCTTCGGTGCCCGGCTCGCGAGTGCCGTTGCCGGATTGCTTGACCCCGCCGAACGGCATGTGGGGCTCGCTGCCGAAGGTGCCGCCGTTCACGATGGCCACGCCGGCTTCGACCCGCTCGACGAACGCCAGCGCGCGATCCAGGTTGCGCGTGTGGATGCAGGCAGTCAGCCCATACGGCGAATCGTTCGCCATCGCCAGGGCCTCGGCGAAGCCGCTCACGGTGTAGAGGGTCGCAACCGGCCCGAACAGTTCCTGATGCGAGACCGGATGGTCCGCTGCCAGCGTGTCGACGAGCGTCGGCTCGATGTAGAAACCGTGGGCGAGCTGTCCCGACTTCGCGCGCCTGCCGCCGGTCAGGATTCGCGCGCCACTCTGTCGCGCCTCGTCCACGCCGTGGAGGATGGCGTCCATCTGGCGCTGGTTGATCACCGGACCGAAGTCGTCCTGATCGGCAGACCCCACGCGCAGCTTCAGCGTCGCTTCGACAAGCCGCGATCTGAATTCGTCCGCGACCGACGCAAAGACGATGATGCGGCTGCCCGAAGCGCACCGCTGGCCAGCATTGCTGAAGGCGGACAGCACCGCCCAGCGAACGGCTTCGTCGAGATCAGCATCGTCACAGACGACGAACGGGTTCTTGCCTCCGAGCTCGAGGGAAACACGCGCGAGCCGCACGCCTGCCACGCGCTGGATCTCGCGGCCGACGGCGGTGGAACCCGTGAAGCTGATGACGCCGACGTCCGGATGTTCGACCAGCGCGGCGCCGGCCTCGCGACCCAGGCCGTGCACCACGTTGAACACGCCCTCGGGCAGGCCGGCCTGGTGGCTCATCTCGGCAAAGAGCGCCGCGGTGCCCGGCGTGTCTTCCGCAGACTTCAGCACCACCGCATTGCCGCAGACGAGGGCAGGGAACGCCTTCCACGCCACATTTGCGATCGGCGTGTTCGCGGGCACGATCAATCCCGCCACGCCGATGGGCTGCCGGATCGTCATGGCTCGGCGATTCGCTACGGAGCTCGTGGTGGTCCGCCCGTACAGCCGCTGCCCTTCGCCGGCGAAGAACAGACCCAGGGCGGCGGCACCGGCGGCTTCGCCGGCGGCGTCCTTCGCCGACTTCCCGCTTTCCGCGGCAACGATTGCGGCGGTCTCTGCCTGCCGATCCTGCATGACGCGGACGAGCCGGTGAAGCGTCTGGCCACGCTGCACGCCCGGCAACGCCGCCCAGCCCGGGAACGCACGCCGCGCGACCGCCACGGCATCCCGCACGTCGTCCGCATTCGAGCGCGCCACGCGCGACAACACCTGACCGTTGACTGGACTGATCTTCTCGAAGGTCTCGCCCGATCGCGACGGCCGCAGGGTGCCCTCGATGTAGTTCAGCGTGTCCGCGCTGTTCACCGGATCACCATGCGGTGTAACCACCGTCGAGCACGAGGTTCGCACCGGTCATGTACGACGAGGCATCGGAGGCAAGGAAGAGAATCGCGCCGTTGTACTCGTCGGGCCTGGCCATTCGTCCGAGCGGCACGCGACGGGTGTATTCCTTCAGAAAGTCCGGATCCTGGTCGTTGAACACGCCCGCGAACGACACGGTGTTCACCCGCACGTTGCTCGGCGCCCAGTAGGTCGCGAGGTACCGCGTGAGGTTGAGGAGCGCGGATTTCGAGGCCGCATACGCCGCAGGCTTGAAGAACTCCTCCCCGCGCTCCCTCCGGTACTCGTAGATCCTCTGGTCCGGTGAAACCAGACCGTAGATCGACGCGATGTTGATGATCGATCCTCGCCCGGCAGCGGCGAGGCGCCCGCCCACGACCTGGCTGCAGAGAAACACGCCGGTGACATTCACATCCAGAACCGACCGCCACACGTCGACCGGAAAATCTTCGAACGGACCGTTGGCGCTGGCCGGTGCGCCGGGCGGCGAATCGAGTGCGGCGTTGTTGATCAGGATGTGGGGGCTGCCCCAACGGGCTTCCACATGACCGATCGCCCGCTCGAGCGATGGGCGATCCGTCACGTCGGCTCGTACGTGCAGCCGGTGGTCTGTATCGGTTTCCTCAGCCTCGCGCTGGTCCAGCACCGCCACCCGTGCCCCGGCAGACTCCAGCGTCGCGGTGAACTGTCGTCCGAGCTGGCCGAGCCCGCCGGTGACGACGGCTACCCGCCCGTCGAGTGAGAAGAGACGATCGATCATGCCTTCATCGCCGGCGGGCCGACCTCGGACGCCCGGTGGTGCGCTTGCTCGAATGCATCGCACACCTCGCGCACGGCTCCGTGCCCGCCCGGGGCCTGTGTGGCGTACCGCACGGCGGCGAGAACGTCCCGGTGCGCGTTGCGGACGCCAATCGGGAGCCCGACCCCCTCGAAAC
>JACDBQ010000274.1 GCA_013694845.1 Acidobacteriota bacterium | reverse complement strand
GCTCTGCTTCGTGAAAAACGCCGTGGCCTTTTGGAAGGTCTCGCGCTCTTCTTGCACGACCCGCCACACTTTGCGCAGGCGGGTCAACTCCTCGCGCTCGGCCGTCGTCAGCCCCGTTCGCCCCTTGGTGCTGTCGGCCTGCGCGTGGCTCACCCACGTGCCCAACGAGGGCACAAGGTCCAACCCCCGGGCGACCGCACCGACGCTTTCGTCCTTCGTCGAGAAGCGGACCGCCTGCTATTTAAATTCATTCGGTGAAGCGCCGACGAGGACGCCGGCTCGCAGGTGTTTTGACCATCGTGGACAGTCCCGAGCAGTTTGAAGCGGCTCATTGCCGCGCCGACAGGGTGTCCACAGAAACCTGGGAACGCCACGCCCTGATGTGCATAGCGACCGCATTCGGGTGACCGCACTGAGCCCCACGATGTGGAGGACGATGCCGCCGGTCAGGTCTACGCGTTCGCGATCATGAGCGTCTTCATCGTTCGAACGATCGCGGAACGACCGATGGCGCCTTGGCGACGTCAGTCCCAAATGATGCGCGCGCTTACTCGACGAGCCGCACTGTTGAGCTTCGAGCTGCCGTGGGCAAACGTGTCGACGCCCGAAAGCTTTGCCTGTGGCATGATGCGGGCGATCACTTGTCTGGAGATGCGCATCGTTTATGCCGACTGATGCCGACTGATTCCCGTCCCAATCCCACGAACCTGTCCGACCTCTTTGCCCGCGGCGGAGAGATGGGCCGGCACATGCGCGATCTCGACTGGCGCCGCACGCGTTTGGGCGATCCATCGACGTGGCCTCAAAGTCTCGTCACCGCATTGAGCATCTGCCTCACGTCGCGCTTTCCCATGCTGCTGTGGTGGGGGCCGGACCTCTGCGTCCTTTACAACGACGCGTACATCCCCATCTTCGCCCAGAAGCATCCGACCGTCTTGGGCCGCACCGGTCGGGAAGCCTGGGGCGAAGTGTGGGATCTGATCGGTCCCATGTTCGAGGGGGTGATGAACGGCGGTGACGCCACGTGGTCGTCGGATCAACTGCTCGTGCTCACCCGAAAGGGTTTCGTGGAGGAAACCTATCTTACATGGTCCTACAGTCCGATTCTCGTCGAAGACGGCACGGTTGGTGGCGTGTTTACCGCGGTGATTGAGACGACCGAACGCGTCCTGAGCGAACGCCGGCTGGTCACGCTCCGCGCGCTGAGCGAACAGGCCGCCGACGCGAAGGATGCTCCCGCTGCGTGCGCGCGGGCCGCGGCGACCTTGGGCGAGAACCAGACGGATGTGCCCTTTGCCTTGATCTATCTGCTCGACGACGCGTCGGACCGGGCGGTGCTCGCCGGGCAAGCCGGCCTCGATTCGGGAGGGGACGCCGCGCCGCAGGTGGTGTCTCTATCGTCGCGGCACGCGATATGGCCGCTGCGGGAAGCTGCGACGAGCGCCGTGCCGATCGTCGTGAATCACGATGACGCCCGCGCCCTTCCCCTCGTCGCCGGTCCCTGGCCCGAGCCGTGCAGCCGAGCGGTCATTTTGCCGATCGCCCGTGCAGGCGAGACGGGCCCGTACGGGCTGCTGATCGCCGGCCTAAGCACGCGCCTCGAGTACAACGATTCGTACCGCAGTTTTCTGAACCTGGTCGCCAGCCACATCGCGAGCGCCGTCGGCAACGCGCACGCCTACGACGAGGAGCGGCGTCGCGCGGAGGCGCTGGCCGAGCTCGATCGGGCAAAGACGACGTTTTTCAGTAACGTCAGCCACGAGTTCCGGACGCCGCTGACGCTCATCCTGGGGCCGCTCGCCGATGCGCGCCGCGCCGCGGACACACTCCCTGCGGAGGTCCGCACTCAGCTCGATGTCGTTCACCGGAACAGTCTGCGGTTGCTGAAGCTCGTGAACACGATGCTGGACTTCACGAGGATCGAGGCCGGCCGAGTCCGCGCGCGCTTCGAGGCGGTCGACCTGTGTGCCCTCACGACGGATCTGGCGAGTACCTTTCGGTCGGCGATGGACAAGGCTGGCCTCGTGTTCGAGGCGCAGTGCGAGCCACTCCCGACGCCGGTCTATGTCGATCGGGACATGTGGGAGCAGATCGTCCTGAACCTCATCTCGAACGCGTTCAAGTTCACGTTGCAGGGTCGCATCACCGTCTCAGTCTTTGCTGATGGCGACGGGCGAGCGGTCCTCGCCGTGGAGGATACCGGAACGGGCATCCCGGAGCAGGAGCTGCCCCACGTCTTCGAACGCTTCCACCGCGTGGAAGGCACGGTGGGCCGCAGCCATGAAGGGTCCGGTATCGGTCTCGCGTTGGTGCAGGAGCTGGTGAAGCTCCACGGCGGAGAGCTGGCCGTCACGAGTCGACTCGGACAGGGAAGCCGATTTGTCGTGTCGATTCCACTCGGGAAGGGGCATCTGCCACCGGAGCACATCGTCGCGGACGGAATAGCCGTGACGCCGAGCGGCGCAGCGCCCTATGTCGAGGAGGCCCTCCGTTGGCTTCCTGCCGCCGCGCAGGACGAGAACGTTTCGGCCGCTGCCGGGACGATCACACCTGCGAGTGAAGTCGGTCGCGTGCTGCTCGCCGATGACAACGCGGACATGCGGGAATATGCCACGCGCTTGATGGCGGAGCGATGGGAGGTCCGGGCGGTCACTAATGGCCGTCAGGCCTTTGAAACGGCCCGTGTCTGGCAGCCAGATGTCATCGTGACCGATGTCATGATGCCGGAGCTGGACGGCTTCGGCCTGTTGCGGGAATTGCGCGCGGATCCGGATCTGCGCGCCACCCCTGTCATCATGCTGTCGGCGCGTGCAGGCGAAGAGGCGCGTCTCGAAGGGCTCTCGGCCTCGGCCGACGACTACATCGTCAAGCCGTTCTCGGCACGCGATCTGCTGACGCGCGTGGACGCGCAGCTCGTGAAGTCCCGCGCGCGTGCGAGCGAAAGGCACTACGTCCGGCGAGTCACCAATCTGTTTGCGAATGCGCCGGTGGCGATCGCCGTGCTGCGAGGCGCGGGCCACGTGCATGAGTTCGCGAATGCCCACTATACGGCGCTCGTGGGCGGGCGAGACGTCGTGGGCAAGACCGTCCAAGAGGCGTTCCCGGAACTCGCGGATCAGGGCATCTACGAACTCCTCGATCAGGTGCGGTCCTCGGGGCAGCCTTTCGTGGGGCGTTCGATGCCCGTACGGCTAAAGCGAGGTCCTGGAGAGACACTCCAGGAACTGTATCTTGACTTCGTCTATCAGCCGATCGTCAGCGACAACGGCGACGTGGAGGGGATCGTCGTCGTGGCGCACGACGTCACCACGCTGGTCACGGCCAAACAGGAGGCGGAAACCGCGAATCGGCTGAAAGACGAGTTCCTGGCGACGTTGTCGCACGAGTTGCGTACCCCGCTGAACGCGGTGCTCGGTTACACACAAATGGTCCGAGGCGGCGTCATCGAACCGCAGCGCCTGCCGGCGGTCCTGGCCACCATCGAACGCAATGCCAAACTGCAGGAACAGTTGATCAGCGACGTCTTGGACGTATCCCGAATCATCACGGGGAAGCTTCGGCTTGACGTGCGTCCGGTGGATCTCACCCGTGTCATTCAGGATGCCATTGAAACGGTCACCCCGGCCGCGACCGCGAAGGGGGTTCGGCTGCAATCCACCATTGACCAACCCGGAGTGCCGGTGGCCGGCGATGCGCAGCGCCTCCAGCAGGTCGTGTGGAATCTACTCTCGAACGCCGTGAAGTTCACGCCGCGGGGTGGGCGGGTGCAGGTACGACTGGAGCGGGTTAACTCGCACGTCGAGATTACGGTGAGTGATACAGGCCAAGGCGTCGCCCCCGAGTTCCTCCCGGATCTATTCCAACGCTTCCGGCAGGAGGACGGCGGGTTCACGCGCGAACACGGTGGCCTTGGGCTCGGGCTGGCGATCAGCCGGCATCTCGTCGAAGCGCATGGGGGCGGGATTGAGGCCACGAGCCCAGGAAAAGGCCACGGCACGACGGTGCGGATTGAGCTGCCGCTCATGATCGTTCACGACGGCAAAAGTGAGGCGAGCGATCGCGTGCACCCGACCGTCGAAGAGAATGCGCCGACCGAGTTCCGACTGGCCAATCTCAAAGGCATCCGCGTGCTGCTCGTCGATGACGATGAGGACGCCGTCCAGATGGCGGGAGATGCTCTGGCGGCCGCCGGCGCGGAGGTGGAGCTCGCCTCCAGCGCCGCGACGGCGTTGGACGCCTTGGACCGTGGCCGGTTCGATGCGGCCGTGATCGACATCGGCATGCCGGAGACGGACGGCTACGGGTTGCTCTCGCGGATTCGTCGGCGATCCCCAGAACGCCATGGCGAAATACCGACCGCCGCCTTGACGGCCTACGCGCGCGGAGTGGATCGCACCAGGGCATTGGAGGCCGGATTTCAGATGCACTTGGCCAAACCTATCCAGCCGACGGAGCTCGCCGCAGCGGTGCTCGCCCTCGCGGGGTCTAAGCGCCGTTCCACGCCATAGGCCAGA
>JACDBQ010000246.1 GCA_013694845.1 Acidobacteriota bacterium | reverse complement strand
CGAGAATTTGCGCGGCTGCACGGGATAGCAAAGCCCTACTACGCCACTCCGGGCGACGGGATCTTCCACTTCTATTTTCCGGAGCAGGGGCTCGTCACGCCTGGCCAGTTCATCCCCGGCGCCGACTCTCACAGCCGCGCCTACGGGGCGTACGGAGCCGTCGGCATCGGCGTGGGCTCGACGACGCTGGGGTTCGGATGGTCGACCGGGTACATCTATCTCACCCTGGCGAAGGCCCGGCGCGTCGTCTTTCGCGGCAAGCTCCAGCCGTGGGTGGGGGGCAAGGACATTGTCCTCGAGCTGCTCCGTCGTTGGGGGGCCAGACAGTCACAGGGCATGTCGGTGGAGCTCGTCGACGCCGACAAACAGCTGCCGATCGCCTACCGCAACACGATCGCCAACATGATGGCCGAAGCCGAAGCGCTCAACGGCATCTTCGCACCCGACGAGATCACCTACGACTGGTATCGACGGAAGGGCATCGCCGATCTGCCCTACCCCCCCTTTGCTCCGGGCGGGGAGGCGGCGTTCGAGATCGATGAGGCCGTGGAGCTCGGCGACGTGCGTCCGATGATCGCGAAACCCTTCAGCCCGGGGAACGCGTTCCCGGCGGAGGAGGTGGCGCGCGAGCGGATCACGTTCGACAAGGCGATGATCGGCTCGTGCACCAATGGTTCGTACGATGACCTGCTCCAGGCCGCCCTCGTTTTGCGCGCCGCGCGCGAACAGGGGGTCCGGAAGGTCGAGCGCGAGCTCGCGATCTTCCCTGGATCGGGTGGCGTTGGCCGCCAGATCGAAGTCGCCGATCCCCGCCTGGGCGGCGAGTCGATCGCGGAGGTGTTTCGCTCGGTGGGCGGCCAGATCCGCGAGTCCTGGTGCGGCCCCTGCTTCGGCCAGGGGCAGGATGCGCTGACCCCCGGGCAACGCGCGATCACCTCTTTCAATCGCAACTGGCAGAACCGGATGGGGCTCGGCGGCGAAGGCTACCTCGCGAGCCCCGCAGTCGTGGCCGCCTCCGCCCTGATCGGCTACATGGCGCCTCCGAGCGAGCTCGGGTTGACGTGGGAGCCGGAGAAATATGGGCTTTGAGAACACAGACGCCAGGCAAGACGCTGCCGGCTGCGGCGATGCACTACGAAGCGGTGAGCGGCGGAACGTCGCTCAACTCGAAGGGCACCAAGCGCACCAGGAGCACGAAGGGTCGATCAGGAAAACGCTTCTTCCTGATGTCCTTGATGTGCTGTGTGGCCTCAATGCTCCGGCCGTGGCCCGTCCGAAACGGCTATGATCCGCGGCGGCCGGCGGCTGCTGAAGGTTGAATATCATGAGATTGGCGGCTGGTCGGAGATGCGCTTCGACATTCAGCCGCGGAGGGCGCGCAAGTAATGGGATTCGAAGTGTCGTCGCTGTCAGACCCGCAGATCTGGATCGCCCTGGCGACGCTGACATTCCTCGAGATCGTGCTCGGCGTGGACAACGTCATCTTCATCTCGATCCTGTCCGGTAAGCTGCCGGAAGACCAGCAGCCGCGCGCGCGGAAGCTCGGACTGATCGGCGCGATGCTGACTCGTATCGCGCTGCTCTTCTCGCTGGCGTGGATCATCAGGCTGACCGCTCCATGGTTCACGATCTTCGGCCAGGAGCTCTCAGGTCGCGACCTGATTCTGATCGGCGGCGGCCTGTTCCTGATGGGGAAGAGCACTTACGAGATCCACGACAAGCTCGAGGGTGAAGAGGGCCATGCTTCCGGCAAAATCGCCGCGTCCTTCGCCAGCGTGATCGTGCAGATCATGCTGCTCGATCTCGTGTTCTCGCTCGACTCCGTCATCACCGCCGTCGGGATGGTGGACGTGCTCTGGGTCATGGTCGCGGCCGTGATGATCTCGGTGGGGATCATGATGCTGTCGGCGGAAACGATCAGTGCGTTCGTCCACAAACATCCGACCGTGAAGATGCTGGCGCTCAGCTTCCTGCTCCTGATTGGCATGTCGCTGATCCTCGAAGGCTTCGAACATCACATTCCCAAGGGTTACAT
>JACDBQ010000213.1 GCA_013694845.1 Acidobacteriota bacterium | reverse complement strand
CGCGGATCCCACCAGTCATCGCACGCCGCCCACATGAAGTACTCGCCCGTGGACGACTCCAGCACCCGGGCGAAATTCACCTCGAACCCTGCATTCACCGGGGATCGCAGCAGCCGCACCCGCGGGTCCCGCGCCGCGTACGACTCAGCGATGGCAGCGGACGCGTCCGTCGACGCGTTATCGGAGACGACGATGTCGAGGTCGGGCCAATCCTGCGCCAGCAACGCGTCTAGCGCGCGGGGGAGAAGGCTTGCCCCGTTGTAGACCGGCACCCCGACGCTGACGAGCGACGGTGGATTGGGGTTCACACGCGCGCTTCCGACACCGGTCCGGAAGGTCAGCGCCTTCGCAGCCATCCGCCGGGCCAGTAGGTGACGGCCTGCTCGATCGCACCTTCCTGGAATGGCCGCGCCGGATCCTCCAGGGCGAAATCGGCCTGCGCTGAGGCGAATTCCGCTGCCGCGGCGGTCGCGTGATCCCAGGTCCAGTCGGCATGCCCCCCGGGCACATCGTGAAGGTCCGACATGATGCCGTCGGTCGCCACGAGATAACAGCCGGGGGTCACGAGCGGCGCGTATGCCTCGAGCTCGGCACGGACATGTTCTTTGGTGTGGTTGGAATCGAGCAGCACCATGACCCGGCTGCCCGGGGGGATCGCCTCGATGACCTGGGCGACGGTCGCGGGGTCGGTCGAACTGCCCTGGATCAACTGGATGCGCTGGGCCAGCGGGTGCGAGTCGATCGCGGCTCGATTATGCGGACGGATATCGATATCGACGCCGACGACGCGGCCCTGACCGATGAGCTCCAGAAGACTCGCATACAGGATGAGGGAGCCGCCGTGAGCGACGCCGGTTTCGACGATGACATCCGGCCGCGTCCGCCAGATCACCTCCTGCGTTCTCACCAGATCCTCGGGGAGCTGAATGACCGGGCGGCCGAGCCAGGTGAATCCGTAGCTGTATCGCTGGGCCCAGCCGACGCGGATCCATTGACGCGACAGTGCGGCGAACGACTCCGGTGTGTAGAGGTCCATCTCGGACCGCTGCCCCCCTGCTTCCTCGAGGGTGAGCCGTTTCGTGTCGGTATCAATGACTATGCGCATCGACCTCGCCAGGATGCATCAAGTCGACGAGACCTATGTCGAGCGACGCCTGCCGGAGCAGGCGCTCGTTCTCATCGAAGTAGTTTGGATTGGTGACAACGGCCGTTCTGATGTGCCACGACCCAAGATCCAAGGGACCGACGATGGGGTGGCCAGTACCCGGCAGGCAGCCCCCCTGTTTGCTGGGATTGAGATCCACGATGCAGGTGATCAGACGGCGTTCGGGATCGACGAGATTGGCCAGCGTGACTCCCTTTGCAGCCGCTCCCCACATCGCGATGGGGCCGTCAACAGCCATCCGCTGCAGGCGCTCGCGCAGCGCCCTGGTGTGTGCCCCTTCGACCCGCGCGAAGTGTACCGCGAGCGCAGGGATCCCACCCGACTGGAACCGGGGTGCCGCCAGCGTGTCGGTGGGATGCGCCTCGAGCCAGAGGTATTGACCACCAAACGTGTGGCGGACCGAGTCCACTTCGAATCCTGCCCGTTGGAAGGCGGAGGTGAGCGATCCCACACTGAAGTAGGAACAGTGTTCGTAAAAGAAATCCCAGATCACTTCATTGGCCAGGATCCACTCGACGCAGGGGGTCTCGAAGAAGATGCGCGCGGGGCGGCTGCCGAGCGTCGTGCGGAGGCCGCGCAGCAGCCCGACCGGATCCGGAATGTGCTCGAGCACGTGCCGGCACACCACCGCGTCGGCAGGCTCGCCGGCGCAGCTCTCATCGTAGAACCGCTTTTCGAATCGCACCCGGCCATCGAGATCCTCGTCCGGACCCAGATAGCTCGGATCGAAGCCGATCCCCCGGTTTTCAGGGTCCCGCCGAACGAGCGCCCGGATGAACGCCCCCTTGCCGCAGCCGATCTCCACGATCCGGCTGCCCCGGACGCCGCCTTCGTCGACCACATGACCGGCAAGCTCCTCCACGTAGGCCTCGAAGGCGGGCGAACAGGATTGGGTGTTCTCGTACGAGGCTCCATAACTCAGGAGCGCCGGATCGAACGAGGCGTTGAACACGAACCCGCACGCCTCGCAGGCATGGAGCGCCAGCCTCCCACGATTGAGCGCGCGCGCCTCTGCTTCGGTCCTGACCAGCAGGTTCTGATGTACCGGCACCGGGTCACGGACCAGGAAGGGTTCACCTGTTCCGGCGGTGCAGACCGGACAAGCGGTCACGTCTTCACCGCCAGACGCTCTGGCGCATGCCACCAGCGGATGGTGTCGTCGAGCCGCGACATCGTGTCAGTCGCGGGCCGCCAGCCGACCTCATCGCGCAGGCGGGCGACGTTGGCGCCGACGAACGCATTCTCGGCGGGCCCCTCTTCGACCGAGAGTCGCTCAGGACATCCGAGTTGCGCAGCGACCCGCCGTGCGACGTCGCCGATGCGCACCGGTATCCCGGAACCGATGTTGACCGGCCCGGTCACAGGCGACTGCAGCAGCGCGACCAGGGCGCTCGCGGCGTCGGCAACGTGCAGGAAGTCACGCACGTGGTTGCCCGCAGTGCACCGCGTCGGCTGCCCGTCACGAAGGGTGCGTACCAGCGAGGGCACCAGCCGCAGCGGGGAGTCGAATGGACCGAAGAGGAAGAACAGCCGGCCCCACGCGGCGCTGAGACCGGCCTGCGCGGCGTAGGATTCGAGCATGCTGCCGCAGGCGGCTTTTGCCGTCCCGTACAGCGAGGCGGGGGCGATGGGTGTCACTCGTTCCGTGCAGTATCCATAGCGCCAGTCGTATTCGGCGCACGTGCCAACTCCGAGGATGCGGGCGCCGCCGGTCTGCGCGAAATAGCTGAACAGGTCGACGCTGGCCGCCAGCCAGCGCAGGTTCTCGGGGGACTGCCAGTAATCGGGCGGCCTGGCGTACCACGCAAGGTGCACGAGCGCGTCAGCCTTCGCGGCGGCGACGACCGCGTGACGCTGCCCCGCGTCGAGCAGGTCGGCCTGATGCCACCTACACCCCTCGGCGCCGGTCGACGCCGCGCCCGATGCGATCGCGTGCACCTCGAGCCCCGCGGCCGCCAGGATCGGCGTGAGATGCCGTCCGACGAACCCACCCGCACCGGTTACGAGCACACGTGTCATGCGCGGAAGTCGGGATACAGACGATCACGGTCCGAGATCCCGGCAGCGGTCAGGGGCCAGCGGATGTTGAAGGCCGGGTCGTTCCAGCGGACACCCCGCGCCAGGTCCGGATCGTAGGGCCCCGCGATCAAGTACAGCAC
>JACDBQ010000207.1 GCA_013694845.1 Acidobacteriota bacterium | reverse complement strand
GCTGGGCCCGGTGCTGACGGCGTTGATGGTCGCCGGCCGCGTCGGATCGGGGATCGCGGCGGAACTCGGGTCCATGATGGTGACCGACCAGATCGCCGCGCTCCGCGCGCTCGGCACCGATCCGATCCGAAAACTGGTGCTGCCGCGCATCCTGGCAGGGCTGATCATGGTGCCGTTCCTGACGTGCATCTCGGTTGCGGTCGGGCTGCTCGGCGCATGGCTGATCACGATCACCCAGCTCAAGGTCGCCTCGGGAGTCTACTGGAACTCCGTCGTCCTCGGGCTCTACGTGCAGGACGTCTGGATGGGGCTGATCAAGCCGTTCTTTCTCGGCTTCGCCATCGTCAGCATCGGCTGCCACGTCGGGCTGCGCACGCGGGGCGGGACCCAGGGCGTTGGCCGCGCCACCACCAATGCTGTCGTGGCCAGTTCCGTCGCCGTGCTGGTCGTGAACTTCCTGGTCACCAAGGCCCTGATCTTCCTGATGTACTGATGGCTCTGGAACGCGAACCCCGCTCCGCACTCCTCGAGGAAGCGCTCGGCCCCGGCGGGCCCATCGTGGTGTTCGACCAGGTCACGCTCGCCTTCGACGACAAAGTGATCCTCGAGGAGATCAGCTTCACGCTCAAGACCGGCCACACCAAGATCTTTCTGGGCGCCAGCGGGGCGGGCAAATCGACGATCCTGCGGCTGATTCTCGGCCTGCTCAAACCCGACGCCGGCCACATCTTCGTGAATGGCGATCGAGTCGACAACATGACCGAGGACCAGTTGATGGGCGTCCGCGGTGACCTGGGCATGGTGTTCCAGGAGGGCGCCCTGTTCGACTCGCTCACCGTCCGGGAGAACGTCGGCTACAAGCTGGCGGAAGAACGCGTGCCCTACGAGCAAGCGAATAGCCGAGTGGAGGAAGTGCTCGGGTTCGTGCGCCTCGCCGAGTTCATCGATCGCAAACCCTCTGAATTGTCCGGCGGGCAGCGCCGGCGGGTCGCGATCGCGCGGGCGATGGCCGCCAAGCCTCGGATCTTGCTGTATGACGAGCCGACGACCGGACTCGACCCGATCACGTCGATCACGATCGACGAAGAGATCATCAAGCTGAGAGACATCGAGCATGTCAGCTCGATCGTCGTGACTCACCAGCTTCGGGACGCGTTCTTCGTCGCCGAGCACATGGCGCTGCCGGACGGCCCCGACGGCGTTCGATTCGAGCGTGCCCCGGAGGGCAAGGCCGACGAAGCCGAATTCATCATGCTGCGTGACGGCAAGATCGCGTTCGAGGGTAACGCGACCGAGCTGCGCGAGGTCCGGAAGTCCGATCCGTATATTGCGGCGTTTCTCTCGTAGAGGGTTGTTACAAGATGGCTCGAACGCACTCATTGGCCTGGTCGCAGTTGAAGATCGGGATTCTCGGGTTAACGGCGCTGGCCCTGGCGACCATCCTCATCCTGGCTGTGGGCGGCCAGGGCGGCTTCGCCTGGGAGCGGTACGCCCTGAAGACGAAGTTCCCCGATATTGCCGGCCTCAAGACCGGCGGTGTCGTCCGGGTCGCCGGCGTCGACGTGGGCAAGGTGACCGAGATCGAGTTCTCCGGCGCCGAGGTCGAGATCACCTTGGAGGTCAACGAGGCCCAGCAGGAGCGCATTACCGAGAATTCACGGGCGTCCATCGGCTCGCTGAGCCTGCTGGGCGAGCCGATCATCGTCATCACGCCATCCTCGCAGGGCCGCCGGCTGGCTAACGGTGACTACATTCAGAGTCAGCCGGCCGCCGGTGGGATCGCCAGCATCGCGGCCCCGGTCCAGGCGGGGGTCGAAGAGGCGACGCGGTTGATTCAGGACATCCGCGGCGGCAAGGGCACGGTCGGAAAACTCATGACCGACGAGGCGCTCTACCGGGAATTCATGGCCCTGGTCGGCTCCGCCGAAGGAGTCATCGCCGGGGTCAACCGCGGTCAGGGGACGCTCGGCAAGCTGGCGCGCGACGATGCGGCGTATCGTCAACTGAGCGCGGCGCTCGGAGACCTCAACGAGATGACGCGGCGGATCCGGGCCGGAGAGGGCAGCCTCGGCAAGTTGTTGCAGGACGACGCACTGGCCAGGTCGCTGTCGCAGACCGCGAACAACTTCGACCAGATCTCGGCCAAGCTCAATCGCGGCGAGGGAACCGCCGGCAAGTTGCTGACCGACAAGGCCATCTACGACCGGATGCACGGGATAACCGAACGCCTGGACAAGCTCGTCGCCGCACTCGAAGGCGGGCAGGGCACGGCGGGGCAGCTGCTGAAAGACCAGAAGTTGTATGACAATATGAACGGCGCAGCGAACGAGCTCCGCTCGCTGATAGGCGAGATCCGCAAGGATCCGAAGAAGTACCTCAACGTGCGGGTGAGTATTTTTTAGCGGGTGCGAGCTTCGGGGTGCGGGGTGCGAAAG
>JACDBQ010000188.1 GCA_013694845.1 Acidobacteriota bacterium | reverse complement strand
ACGATGTAGCGCAGGCCTTTCAGGCCTGCATAACGGAGAACACGATGGAGAGAAATACCCGCGGCGTTCTCGCCGCCACAGGATTCGCGATCGCCGTTACCGGGCTTGCCTTCTCGGCGAGGACTTTCGCCCGGGCGCCGCAGCCGACGACGACCCCGGCGGATCTTGTGATTACGAACGGCAAGGTCGTGACCGTGGAGGACGGCGTGCCCGAGGCCCAGGCCGTGGCCTCTGCGGGTGGAAGGATCGTCGCGGTCGGCACGACCGCTGAGATCCAGAAGTATGTTGGCCCGAAAACCGAGGCGATCGACGTCAAAGGGCAGCTGGTCATCCCAGGCTTCATCGAAGGTCACGGCCACTACACCGGCGTCGGGACCGCGCGGCTGAATCTCAACCTGATGAACGCGAAGACCTGGGACGAGATCGTCGGAATGGTTGCCGAACGCGTGAAAACCGCGAAGCCGGGTGAGTGGATCTACGGGCGCGGCTGGCACCAGGAGAAGTGGAACGTTCGGCCGAACCCGAATGTCGAGGGCTTTCCGATCCACGACTCGTTGAGCAGAGTGTCACCGAACAACCCCGTCGTGCTGACCCACGCCAGCGGTCACGCGAGCTTTGCCAACGCCAGGGCGATGGAGCTGTCAGCCGTCACTGGCAGGACCGCCAATACCGCGGGCGGGGACTTCCTGAAGGATGCGAACGGCAATCCCACCGGACTGTTCCGAGAGACAGCTTCACGCCTGATCCGGACTGGGACCGGCGAAAACCCGACCACCGAAGAGCGTCTCGCGCGTGCCCGGAAGATTCTCGAACTGGCCTCGGAAGAGGTCGTCTCCAAGGGGGTCACATCGTTCCAGGATGCGGGCTCGTCGTTTGCGGACGTCGACCTGATGAAAGGCATGATCGATGCGGGCAAGATTCACAACCGGCTCTGGATCATGCTGCGGGTCGGCAACCCGGCGCTCGCCGCGAATATGGCGAAGTACCGGATGATCGACTACGGAAGCGGCTTCCTGACCGTTCGTGCGATCAAGCACTCGATCGATGGTGCGCTCGGGCCGAGAGGGGCGTGGCTCCTCGAGCCGTACTCCGACCAACCGGATACCACGGGCCACAACACCACACCGGTGCCGACCATCCAGGAGACCGCGAAGCTCGCCATGCAGCACGGCTACCAGCTCTGTGTGCACGCGATCGGCGATCGCGCGAACCAGGAGACGCTCGACATCTTCGAGCAGGCGTTCAAGGCCAATCCCGACAAGAAGGATGTGCGGTGGCGGGTCGAGCACGCCCAGCACCTGAATCCGGGTGACATCCCGCGCTTCGGCGCGCTGGGTGTGATCGCCTCGATGCAGGGGATCCACTGCACCTCGGACGCGCCCTACGTCCCGGCGCGGCTCGGCGACAAACGCGCGGAAGAAGGGGCGTATGTCTGGCAGAAGTTGATGAAGTCAGGGGCGCTGGTCACCAACGGTACCGACGCACCGGTCGAAGACGTGGATCCCATCGCGAGCTATTACGCAACGGTGAGCCGCAAGCTGAAGGACGGCTCGGTGTTCTACCCGGACCAGCGCATGAACCGGATGGAAGCGCTCCGTTCCTACACCATCAACACCGCGCGCGCCGCGTTCGAGGAGAACAGCAAAGGCACGCTGAAGGTCGGGAAGTACGCCGACATGGTGGTCCTGTCGAAAGACATCCTTACCATCGCGGAAGACCAGATCCCCACCGCACAGGTGATGTTCACGGTGGTGGGGGGGAAGGTCAGGTATAGGCGGTAGCTGCCAGCTAATCAGCTCTCAGCTCTCAGCTGGGAACTCGGTAAGGCTCACGGGCTTCCGCCGGTATCACGAGGCCCACCAGGAACACGAAACGAAGCAGGGCACCAATTTTCTACGGTCTTCCTCGTGGTCTTGGTGGCCTTAGTGGTCGTTGTGTTAAAAGCCGTCTTAATAGCTGCCCGCCAGCTAACTGAGGCTGCCACGGCTGCCGGCCGGTATCACGAGGCCCACCAAGCCCACCAGGAACACGAAGCAGGCACCAATCTCTCGTGATTTTTCCTTGTGCTCCTGGTGACCTTCGTGGGCTTCGTGGTTCAAGTCGTCCCGCTGGAAGCTGGAAGCCGGTCGCTGGAGCCTGGAGCTAGCGGGCGCCCACCGGCTTCCCCCGACGCTCGGGCCCTCCCGTGGTCTGCGGGACCTTGCGGCGATATTGATCGAAGAAGCGGCTGCACGCTTTGTGGAACCGTTCCGACAGCTCGCGTCCGGCGTCGCCGGGCACCGGACCGAGGCGGCTCCAGGCGTTCTGTGCCTGCCGGACGTCTTCTGCCATCGCCTTCCACTTCGACTCTTCACCCGCGCGGCCGCCGATCGTGTTGGACGCCAGCGCTTCGCGCAGCATGCTGGCCAGCGCCTGTGAGCCGGCGGTCGGTGGGGCAGCCTCGCTGAAGAGCCCTTCGACCTTCGCGATCAGCTTCTCCATCCGCTCGCGATTGGACTCAATGTCCAGCTCGGTCCCCTTAAAGGCGTCGGGAGCCGACGTCGTCACCCTCTGCAGCGCCGCAACGAACCGCGCGCTCAGCGGATCGGCGCCCTGCCGGACGACGGGAGTCGACTGGTTCCATTTCGTGCGGAGTGAGCGGACGCGTTCGAGCAGCGGGGCGCCGTCGGCCGGTGGTTCGGCGGCGAGCGCCTCCACTTCGTTGACCAGCGCCTCGCGATCGGCCTGCTTGGATTCGAGCTCGATCTGGTCGCGGCGCTTGTAGCGATCGAAGAAGGTGTCGCACGCCGCCCGGAAACGTTGCCAGACAACTTCCGACTTGTTGCGGCGGACCGGTCCGCTGGCTTTCCACTCGGCCTGGAGCCTGCGGATTTCCGAGGCCGTCTTCTCCCACTCCGTCGACGTGGCGAGCGCCTCGGCACGCGCGATGAGCGCTTCCTTCTGCGCAAGATTCGCGGCCCAGGTCTCCTTCCGCTCGGCGAGGTCTGCGTTGCGCCGCGTGAAGAATCGATCGCAAGCTTCGCGGAAGCGCTTCCAGGCGTCACGCGTATCGTGGCGAGGCACGGGGCCGACCGTTTGCCAGTCGGCCTGGAGCTTCTTGAGCTCTTCGGCCGTCTTGACCCAATCGGTCGAGTCGGCCAGCGCTTCGGCACGCTGGATCAGCGCCATTTTGTGATCGAGGTTCACCTTGCGCTCCTCGCCTCGTTTGGCGAAGAACTCGCGCACGGGCGCCTGGATGGGATCGGCCGCCTGACGGTAACGGTGCCAGAGCGCCTGTGCCTGCGCGCGTGGTGCGTCCGCGGCCACCTTCCAGCGTTCCTGGATGTCGTGCAGTTCCTTGGCTGCGTGGTCGAGATCGTCCGGCTTCAACAGCTCCGGGGTGTCGAAGGGATACTTCGCGCGAAGCGCTTCGGCCTGTGCGATCAGCTCCTCCTGGACCGCGGCATTCGCGAAGCGCTTCCACTCGTCCATCTCGCGAATCTCGTGGAGCTTGGGGCCGATGACCCCCTGCGCCTCACGCAGGCGTTCGATGATGACCTGCTGCTCGCGGTTCGCGACCAGGGGGGGCGCTTCGATGCTGTTACGCAGGTCGCGCGCGATGCGGTCCGCTTCTCGGAGCGTCAAGTCCTCCGCGGTCGCCCGCTTGGTGGCGCGCTCGATCAGCTGCTCGACCCGCTGGATCTGCTGTTTGACGGTTCTCTCCGCTGCCGCGCGCCGGTCGTCGTCTCTCGCCCGCATGCGGCCTTCGGCAGCGGCATAACGCTGCGCGACGGCTTCATCCACGTCCTGCAACTGGTCGCGCAGCGAGCGCCACTCCGCCGAGATCGCTTTCCATGCGTCCGAGGACGTATCGTCCTGGGCGGCGGCGGCTTCGGCGCCGGCGGAAAGCTCGTCGAGGCGCGCGGCTGCGCGTTGAAGCTCTTCGCGGCGCTGATGGCGGTCTGCCGCGCGGCGGCAGGCCTCGTCGAACCGCGCGCGCAGCCTGGCATCCTCGGCCGCGAGCGGTGACCTGACCGCCAGCCCTTCCCATTCACCGCGCACCGCCTCGACCTCGGCCAGCGCCTCTTCGCCGCGGACCTGGTCGACCCGCTCACAGAGCTGCGCGCGCGCACTGGCCAGAGCTTCGCGCCGATCCGCTTCGGCCCGCCGTTCGGCTTCTTGCCGCTCGAGCCGTTCGATCCCGGCTCTTGCCTCACCGATAAGTCCGGCGAACTGCGCGGACGTCTCGCTATCCAGCTCGAATGCGCCGTCCCCGGTGACGGTGCGCCATTCCGCCTCAGCGTCATCGAGCTGGGCGGCGGCTCCCGAGGCCCCAGGCGCAGCAGCGAGAGCTTCGACGCGTGCGACGGCCTGGCTCACGCGATGCTGCCAGTGCTCGAGCGCGGCGCGCCTGGTGGCTTCCTGTTCATCCATGGTCTGGATGATGCCGCGTACGCGCTTGACCACGGCCTTGCTCCTGGCCCTGGTGGCGAGGCCTTCGAGCAGGTCACGAGGGTCGCTCCCTGCGTTCGCCTCGAGGGCGCGTTCGAGGGCCGCTACGCCGGCATCCTTGTGCTCTGTCTTCGCGGCGACGTTCAGCAGTTCTGCCGGATCGGCGATGCGCGCGACCGCTTCAGCCGCCGTCTGCGCGTCCGCCGCGTGCCGGGCGACACTGCTCAACAGTCTGGTTTCGTAAATGCGTCCGAGCGCCGCCGTTCGGACCGTCGCGTGCGGAGACGATTTGGCGATCGACGCGAACTGTTTCTGATTGTCGAGTCCTTCGAGGGCCAGCGCCGCACCGCCGTCGGTGGGCGCCGCCGCGGTTGCGATCACGACGAGCCGTTCCGTGTAGTCGCGCCGCAACTCTTCATCCCGCTCCGAGCGGGCAAGCGCGACGATGTCCTCGACCTTCGTCAGCCGGTCGCCGGCCGCGCGGCGCACGCGGACGTCGCCGTCCTCACGGGCCAGCTCCCGCAGCACATCCGCTTGCTCGAGGTCATCAGGAATCGTGGGGACGGCTTCCAGCCTGACGGCCGGATCCGCGTGCTTCCACCTGGGTTGGGGCTTGAATCGGTCGAGGAAAGACATCGGTGGGCCTTGCTCAATCACGCACCGCTGATTGCCAATCAACCGGCCACCCGCGTTCGGGCAACCGTGACTAGCGCGCAGCGATCGGCAACTGCAATTTACGTGCTAGCTTCCTGCACGAGCCACTCGGCGATCTGCTCGCGCGTCATACGGTGATCGTCGTTCAGGTGCACGATCATCGGGGCCAGCGGGAGTCGCTTGTTGCAACCCTGCGGGCATTTCTTCACGACCTCGTCGAGGCAACGGAACAGCCGTTCGAGGTGATCCGGCACGAGCTTTCCGTGGTGGCGGGGCAGGTGATACACGCCCTCGTAGACGGCGCCGAGCGCACACGACCCACCCTTCTCGTCGAAGTAGCTGCCGAAGCACTGATGCCCGTGGCTCGAGCCCGCGCGGATGAACTCCGCGAGCTCTCTCTGTTCCGTTTGCAGTTGGCTCGCCATCGCCATTCTCCTCGCGCCCTGACGCGCGCCGCGCGAACGCCGAAGAAACATATTGTAGCGCACCGGTGCGTTGACGCGCCGTCGCTGCCAGACCTAACATGCAGGAACCGGCCCGTCTTCGCGAACGGCCGCGATGGGGACGAAACCACGTTTTGCCGGTGCCGGACGCGTCGCCGGCCTGAGCGGCTCGCTTTCCCGGATCCGAACATGTTCACTACCGTGATTTTCTGTCTCGCTTTCGCGACCTTTCTCGCGCCTGGCCAGGCCACGCCGCCGGCCAATCCGAAGGGAAAGGCGAGGGTCCAGGCGCCGCCGCTCCAGGCCCCGGGGCCGGCCACTTCCGCACCCGGCAACCCGGTCGCCGTCATCTCCACCTCGATGGGCGATTTCACTCTCGAACTGTTCAAGGATCGCGCGCCCATGTCGGTCCAGAACTTCCTGCAGTATGCGGCCGAGGGCTTCTACGAGGGAACCATCTTCCACCGTGTGAAGGCAGGGTACGTGGTCCAGGGAGGCGGCTACACCCCCGACATGGCGGAGAAGTCGACCCGCCCCCCGATCCTCAACGAGGCCACCAACGGTCTCAAGAACGGGCGCGGCACCGTCGCGATGGCGCGCACGCAAGCCCTCCGCAGCGCGACGTCGCAGTTCTACGTCAACGTCGCGAACAACGGCGCCCTCGACCACCGTGGGTATTCACCGGTAGACTTCGGCTACGCCGTCTTCGGCCGCGTGCTTGCCGGCATGGAGGTGGTCGACAAGATCGCCGCCACGCCAACCGGCTCGAACGGTCCGCACGACGATGTCCCGGCGACGCCGGTGCTGATCACCAAGGTGACGGTGAAGAGTCCGCAGTAAGTCGCGGGTCGTGAGCAGGTGCCAATCCCCAATCCCTAATCCACAGTCCGCAGTCGGCAATCAACAATCGTCAATCCGCATTCACCAATCCGCAATTCTGATTTGTCCCGTCCCCTCCTCGTTCTTTTCCTGACGATCCTCGTCAATCTGATCGGTTTCGGGATCATCGTCCCGTTGCTGCCGTTCTACGCGACGAGATACGGAGCGTCGCCCTTTGTCATTGGGCTGCTCTTCGCTTCGTTTTCCGTCAGCCAGTTGATCGCCGCGCCGCTGCTCGGTGAGTGGTCGGACCGGTGGGGCCGGCGGCCGGTGCTGATCCTCAGCCTGATCGGCACCGCGGTGAGCTTCGTGATGCTCGCATTGGCCGGCAGCCTGACGATGCTGTTCGCGGCGCGCATCGTCGATGGTCTCTCGGGCGGCAACATCACCACCGCCCGTGCCTATATCGCTGACGTGACGACCGAGGAGAATCGCGCCAAGGCATACGGATTCCTCGGCGCCGCGTTCGGCCTGGGGTTCATCCTCGGGCCCGCACTCGGCGGATTCTTCTCGCACATCAGTTACACCGCGCCGATCTGGGTGGCCGCCATCGTCACGGTCGCGGCGACGCTCCTTGCCTGGTTCTGGCTTCCCGAGACCGTCCATCGGGCAAACGCCGTCAGCGGTTCGCCATGGACCGCCTTGCGAGACCTGGGCCGGCGACCGCACTTCCGCGTGCTGCTCGGTGTGGACTTCATCTACTGGATGTCCTTCGCTGTCTATCAGACGACGTTCGCCCTGTTCGGTGCGAACCGTTTCGGATTCGATGCCGCGAAGACCGGTTACTTCCTCAGCGCGTTCGGCTTTCTCGGCGTGATCGTGCAGGGGGCGCTGGTGGGGCCGATCGTGAAGCGACTGGGTGAGCGCCGCACCCTGACGATGGGGCTGTTGCTGACCGCGATCGGCTGGGGTGGCAGCGCGTTCACCTACTCGCTCCCGCTGTTCACGCTGCTGCTGGTGCCTGGCGCAATGGGCATCGGCCTGTGCAATGCGACGCTCTCGGCTTTGATCAGTCACTCCGCAGGGCGCGGAGAACAGGGACGGGTGCAGGGCGCCGCCGGTGCCCTGGAAAGCGTCGGCCGCGCCGCAGGCCCCGTGTGGGGCAACACCGCGCTGCAACACTTCGGTGAAGGCAGCGCCTACGCCGCCGCCGCCGTCCTGCTCATCGGCGCCTCCGCGCTCGTAGGGCGCTACCGTCCGCCGGACCGCGACGGTTCCAGCGTCGTTCGGGTGTCGGGCCAGCCCTAGCCAGCGCCGACGGCCGACACCGGGAACACAAAGGGCACGACGAGCACACAGTATGAATACCTTGTGTTCTCCTGGTGGCCTAGGTAATCCGGCGCCGGGCAACGTGACACCGAAAGACGACACGACGACACGACGACACGACAGATCTGGTTGAAGGAACCGACCGACACGGCAAACGGATGTTTGAACACGGTGAGCACCAAGACCACAATGAGCACGAAGAACGCGAGCCTGAGTGCTCCTGGTGTTCTTTATGATCCTGGTGTTGAGAGCCGTGCCGTCGGGGGAGGTGACCGAAGGCGTCGAGTCGTCGCGTGCTGGGTGTCGTGTTGGCGTGTACCGAGCGCAGGCTCCGCTAACGCCCCTGATCGATCTGTGCCAGCTCCCCTTCGAGCCGCGTGACGAGGACGTCGAGCTGCTTGATGATCGCCTGGACGGTGTCCGACGCGCCCAGGTCCACGCCGGCCTTTTTCAGCTGCTCCATCGGATGATCGTTGCCGCCCGAACGCAGAAGCGTCAGGTAGCGTTCGCGTGCCGCCTCGCGTGAGGACGCCTCGCCAGAGGTGATCTCGCTCGACAGCTTCGCCGCGGACGCGAAGCAGGTCGCATACTGGTAAACGTAGTAAGGCGAGTTGAAGAAGTGCGGGATCCGCGCCCAGGTTACTCCCGTGAGGTCGTTCAGGTCGACCGCGTCGCCGTAGTAGTCCGTCAGCAGCGTCGTGTACATCTCGGTCAGGATCTCGGACGTGATCGGCTTGTCTTCCTCCGCCAGGCGATGCGCCCGGAGCTCGAAGTCCGCGAACATCACCTGCGTGTAGAACGTGCTCGTGATGTTGTCGATCGCATGCTGGAGCAGGACCACCCGCTCGACCGGATCCTTCAGCTGATCGAGCATGTAGTCCAGCAGCAGGGCTTCGCTGAGCGTGGACGGGACTTCCGCCACGAAAATCGTGTAACCCGAATAGATGAACGGCTGGGTCTCGTGGGACAGGATGGTATGCATCGAGTGCCCCATCTCGTGCGCCAGCGTGAACACGTCGTCCAGGGTGTCGGTGTAGTTGAGGAGCATGTACGGATGGGTGCCGTACACGGGCGCCGAGTAGGCGCCGCTTCGCTTGCCGTCGTTCTCGTAAACGTCGATCCAGCGCCCTGAGAACCCATCGCGCATCCGCGCCTGGTAGGCGGGGCCTAGCGGCGCCAGCGACTCCACGATCCAATCCAGCACGTCGTCATACGCATATTTCTTGTCGTGGGTGACGAGCGGGATCGCGAAATCGTAGACCTGGTAAGTCGAGACGCCGAGCACCCGGCGGCGAAGACGATGGTAGCGGCGCAGCGGCTCGGTCGCTGCACGCGTCGTTTCGATCAGAGTTTCCACGACCGACGGTGGAATGTTGTCGCCGTGCAGCGCGGCATCGAGTGTGCTCTTGTAGCCCCGCGCTCGAGCCTGGAACCAGTCGCGCTGGCAGACCGCGTTGTAGAGCGTGGCGTAAGTGTTCACGCTGTTGTTGTAGGTCTGGTAGAGCGCGCGAAAGGCCTTCTCCCGGTCCGCCTGCTCACGACGGGTGGACAGGATCGCGCGGTACTGTCCGTACGAGACGGTCACCTCCTCGCCGGCGGAGAGCACGATCGTCGGGAACTTCGCGTCCGCCGTCGACAGGGCCCAGTAGGCTTCGTTTGGAGCGGACGCCAGCCGGCTAGCCAGGGACATCAGGCCCTCGCCCGCCTCGTCCAGTACGTGTTCCTGCTGTCGGTAGAGGTCCTCGATCGCGAACGTGTAGAGACGCAGCGCTTCCGACAGCTTCAGCCATCCGCGCACGGTTTCGAGCGGGACGGTCAGCAATTCGGGGTTGAACCAGGACTGCGCCTGCTGTAAGCGCGCGAAGAGAATCTGCACCTGCTGCCGCTTTGCGTTGACCGCGTTGTCACGCTGGTCCTCGTCGTACTGCAGGGACGGGTAATACCAGACGCGATACGCGAGCTGTCCGAGCTCGTCGGAGAGTTGATACGCCTTGAGCAGCTGATCCGGCCCGGACACGAGCGTTCCCTTCAGCGCCACGTAGCGCTCGATGCCGGCTTCGAACGTCTTGTATCCCTCGTCCCACGCTTCCCAGCTCGGAAAGATGTCGGCGAGGTTCCACTTGTACTGTTCTGCGATTTCCTGGCGATTACGAGGACGAACGGCGGCGACGGGCATATTCAACGATTGTACCGTTCAACAGGTCCATTGACCTTCGAAGTCTCCGATGAAAGCGGAGGCTGCTGCGGCAACGTCAGGGGTCCACTCGTGCGCTCCGGCGTATGTGAGGGTATCGACCGGAACGTGGCGGAATCGCAGTGAGTCGACGTCTCCTGACATCTTTGCGTCGGAATACCAGGTGTCACGCTCTCCGCGCGTCAGCAGGACCGCAGGAAACTCCGACCCGCCGTTTGCCAAAAGCTCTGGCGGCACGTCACCTCCCACCGCGATGATCCCCGACGCTTTCCGCCGTCCCAGGACGCCGCCTCGAAACGCCATCGCGACGCCCTGCGAGAAGCCTGCGGTGACGATCCGAGCCGCTGGTGGAACGACCGTCTCGACGACCCGGTCGTAGTAACCGAGGTTGTCGACAATCATGTCGTCCCGATCCTGCCGCGTCATCCAGCTCGCGACCACGGTCTCGCTGCGGCCAAGGTAGAACCGGTGCAGCCCCTGCACCGACACCAGCGTCCACCGCTCCGACCCCGGTATCCCGACCAGCCGTTCCATCTGGATGTCGGCGTTCTCCATGTAGCCATGAAAGCCGACGAGGACGACCGATGGGCCAACCGCCTCGCGCACGAGAACCCGTCCGTGCGTGCCGGTGGGGAGACTCAGAGTTTTCATCCGCTCAGTTTCCCACGGGCGCAACCGACCGAGGATCCGCACCACCACAGAGACCGCAGGGGCCACAGAGGTCAGCCCTTATGGGGCCAAGACGATTCCGGTGGAATTCTGTGAACCTCCACGGCGCACGGCGCACGACGCCGTCGGCGTGATGCCGCCGTCTTTCAAGTTCCTTCCCCCCAGTTCGGTCTTCCCGTCGAATGTCGAAGTCTGGCTTCCACTCGAGCCGCACCTCGTGGGACGTGGCCGCGACCTTCGCCTGCTCCACGTGGTCGCTCGGCTCCGACCGGGCAAGGGGAAGGGTGACGTGGCGGGCGAGCTCGAGGCGATGGCGTCGGGGCTGATAGCAACGTATCCGGAGTACCGCGGCCGCGCCTGGGCCTTCGAGGCGTTACCGCTGCACGAACATCTCGTGCGCGACATTCTCCTGCGCTGCTCGTTCTCTTCGCTGCCGTCGCTGCCGTCCTCTTCATCGCGTGCGGAACGTCGCCGCCGTGCTGATGGCGCGCAGCGCCGGTCGACAACGGGAGATCGCGGTCCGCGTCGCGCTTGGTGCCAGTCGCGCACGTCTCGCGCGGCAGCTCATCACCGAGGGCATCGTCCTGGGCGGTGCTGGTGGCGCGGCAGGCCTCGCGCTCGCCGCCTTTGCGCCGGCCGTCGCGCGTGTTCCTCTGCTGGCCGCGTGCCCAGATTCGCCGAGGTGCGCGTCGACTGCTCGGTCGCCGCGTTCGCGCTGGCGATCTCGTTCGTAACGGCGGCAATCGTCACGCTTGCCCCTTTGCTCGATGCGACCCGTCGAGGTATTTCACAGCAGGCGCTGCGCCTCACCGGTCGCAGTCACCGCGCCGTCGGCGCCGGACGGCTGCTGGCGATGGGCGAAATTGCACTCGCGTGCGCCGTCCTCGTCGTCGCCGCCCTGCTGGCTCGTAATGTGGGCGCCCTGCTGACCGTGGACGCCGGGTTCGAAATGCACCGGCGTCTCACCATGCGCCTGTCGCTTCCCCCGAAGTACGCGAGTGCTGCAGACGTCACGAGTTTTTTCGACCGGGCACTCGAAAGGATCAGCTCTCTGCCCGGGGTGGAGAGTGCGGCCGCCATCACGCAGTTGCCGTTGAGCGGCGCTTCGCTCGGGAGCTCCTTCCTGCCCGAGACTCCGGGTGGTGATATTCGCGTCGACGCTGACCTGCGCGGCATCACGCCCGGATACTTCGACACGCTCGGTGTGACACGGCTCGAAGCCTTCACCGCCGCGGACAGCGCTGACGCGCCGTTGGTTGTAAATCGTCGACCAGGCGTTCGCGCGAAGGATGTGGCCCGGCCGCAGCGCCATCGGCCAGCGGATGCGCTGGTTCCGACAGCCCGATCGGACCCTCGAGGTCGTCGGGGTGGTTCGGCCGGTGCGCCACCGTGGTTTCGATGCCGCATCGCGCGAGACCGTCTATCGTCCGCATACGCAGTACCCCCGCTGGACGATGTTCATCGCGGTCAAGACTTCGAGCGATCCATCCGCGCTCGCCGGTCCGGCTGCTGCGGCGATCCAGGGGATCGATCCCGACCAGCCGATCGCCGAGATGACCTCGATGGAGACCCTGGCGGCGAGGTCGATCGCAACGCCGGGCTTCGGCGCGGCTCTGTCCGGCGCGCTCGCCGCCATCGCCCTGCTGCTCACCGTTGTCGGCACCTACGGACTATTCGCATACGCGGTGAGCCAGCGACGACGCGAGATCGGAGTACGTCTCGCGCTGGGCGCATCGCCGCACCAGATCGTCGGGCTGGTACTCCGGGACGGGATGAACCTGGCGCTCGTCGGACTCGCAATCGGTGTGCCGGCAGGTTCTGGCCGCCGCGAGTGCGGCGGGGAAAGTCATGACGCTGACCGTGGCCGTCGACCCTGCACTGATAGCGGGAGCGGTCACTGCGATCGTGCTGTCAACGGGTGTCGCGTGCTGGGTGCCGGCGCGTCGGGCCGCGCGCGTGTCACCGTCCGAGCCGCTCAGGTCCGAGTAAGACCTCGCATCCAGACGCACGCGGTCGTGATCACATCGTCGAACGCCGGGCCCTGCGCTTTCGCGCCTCCCTTCACCTTGAACGAATGATCGCCTGTGACGACGATATGGAGCGTTGCGTGCTGAAGAGTGGGCACGAGCGCCGACATTTCGGCTTCGTTGCCGAACGTGTCGCGCGCGCCCTGGATGAACAGCATCGGCTCGGCAATCTGAGGCAGATGGGCATCGCGCCGCTTGTCGGGGTTGCCCGGCGGATGGAGTGGGTAGCCGAAGAACACCAGCCCGCGCACACCCTCGACACCTTGCGACACGATGTGCGAGGCGATCCGCCCGCCCATCGATTTCCCGCCGATGAAGAGCGGCAGCTTGGCGAACCTGGCCCTGGCCTCGGCGAGCATCCCGCGCCAGTGCGCCTCGAGCACTGGCGTACGGTCCGGCGCCTGGCGGCCGGAGGTGATGTAGGGGAAATCGAACGTCGCGCAGCTCACGCCCTGGGCCGCGATCGCCTGGGCAGCCTTGACCATCCACGCGCTCATCTGTCCTGCCCCTGCGCCATGCGCGAGCACCAGCGCCGCCGATGGCTTGGCCGCGGGATACACCGTCATCTCAGGCATCCGGTGATTCTACGCACATAGGCCGGCGCAGTCTCGCGTCAGAAGCTCTTCTGCTCAGGCCCGAGCTCGATGATGTGGTGCTCCGCTGCGAAGATCTGCCGAAGCGTCACCCCGCGATGCTGAAAGATCTTCTCGACGTCCCGGCGCACGAATCCGCCGGTGATCCAGCGCAGCCGCGGAACAAACTCCACGTGGTCGATTACCCGCGTGCCGTCGATTGCCTCCTCGAACCGGTGTTCGTGATGCCACCACAGGTATGGGCCGTTGACCTGGCGATCGACGAAGCGTACGCCTGGTTCCCACACGTCGATGCGGGTCTTCCATGGAATCGGGAAGCCGCGGAGCCCGATGACATAGTCGATCTCGAGTCCCGCGCGCATTGTGAGAGGTGTCGTCGACCTGATGCGGAAGTTGAGCCACGTGGGCGTCAGCCGTTCCAGGTTGGCCGCATCCGAGAAGAAGGCGAAGGTCTCCTCCAGCGAGGCCGGCACGAGCGTCTCTTCGTGGATGACCTGAATCCCCTGATTCGGGCGATCGCCTGTCGCTAACGCGTCCGCGAAGGTGTTGAGAAGAAAGTTCAGCGCCATCAATAGCTTCCTCATTCAACAACACCGCCAGGTCGCTGGTGATTTCCCGAGTCGCCATCGGTTGCGCTGACTGTATCTATTAATGTAGATTTATAGATGTGCATGGATCCACCCTGTTCCGACTGCTGGGAGATGACGCCCGCCTGAGGGTGCTGCGATTGCTCGATGCCGAGCGGCTGAACGTGTCGGAGTTGACCGGCATCCTGGGCATCGCCCAGTCCGGTGTGTCACGCCACCTTGGCCTTCTGAAGGAGGCGGGTCTCGTCGTGGAAGATCGCGACGGTGGCTTTTCTTACTATCGAATCGCGTCCGTGGTCCGAGAGGGGCGCAATGGATTCGGGCCCGTCTGGCCGCTGCTGCAGGCGCAGTTCGAGGCCGCGGCGTCCACCGACGTTGGTCGCGCAGACGAGGCGCGGCTGGCCGAGGTGCGGCGTCTGCGCAAGGAGAACTTCGATGCGCACAGCGGGCCTGATACCAAGGCGCGGCAGCTCGTCCCTGGTCGCAGCTGGGCCGCGTGGTCCCGCGCAATCGGCCACCTGCTCCCGCCCGTGCGGGTCGCGGATCTTGGGTGCGGCGAAGGCTATCTGACCGTCGAAACCAGCCGCTGGGCGTCGAGGGTCATCGCGGTCGATCGGTCGAAGGCCGTCCTCGAGAAGGCGCGTGAGCTCGCCACGCGCCGCAAGGTTTCGAACGTTACGTGGAAGCGGGGTGAGCTCGAGAAGCTGCCGATAGAGGATGCGAGCGTCGACATCGCCCTCCTCTCACAGGCGCTGCACCATGCGGCTGATCCCGGCAGGGCCATCGCCGAAGCCGCGCGCATCGTCGTTCCCGGCGGAAAAGTGCTGCTGCTCGATCTCAGGGAGCACGGCGAAGAATGGGTCCGCGAGCGCCTCGGCGACCGCTGGACCGGGTTTTCGGAAGAGAAGCTCCGCCAGCTGCTTGCGAGTGCCGGGCTGGAGAGGATCAAGGTCACTGTCGGGGCTCGTTGGACCGGCGATCCCTTTACGGTGCTCATCGCCAGCGGTACTAAGCCCACGGCTTCAAGCACGACGCCCACGACGCCCACGAAGAACACGACGGTCACGACGGTCACGACGAAGAACAGGAATTCCTAACCAATGTCAGATCGCATCCCGCAACCCGCATCCCGCATCCCGGTAGCCGCGACGCTGCACGACCAGTTATCGAAGCGATTGCTCGTGCTGGATGGAGCGATGGGCACGATGATCCAGCGCTACAAGCTGACGGACGCCGACTTCCGCGGCGAGCAGTTCAAGGATCATCCCAACGAGCAGAAGGGCAACAGCGACCTGCTGGTGATCACGCGCCCTGACGTCATCGGCGCGATCCATCGCGAGTACCTCGCCGCTGGCGCCGACATCATCGAGACCAACACGTTCACGAGCACGGCGATCGCCCAGGCGGACTACGGGCTCGAGTCGCTGGTCTACGACCTGAACGTGGCGGGTGCGAGAGTCGCCAGGGAAGCGGCAGACGAGTGGACCGCGAAAACGCCCGCCCGTCCGCGCTTCGTCGCCGGATCGATCGGACCGACCAACCGGACGCTTTCGATTTCGCCGGACGTGAACAACCCCGCGTTCCGGGCCGTGAGCTTCGACGAGATGCGCGAAGCCTACGAGGAGCAGGTGCGCGGCCTGATCGACGGCGGCGTCGATCTCATTCTCCTCGAAACCATCTTCGACACCCTCAACGCCAAGGCGGCCATCGTCGCTTTGGAGAACGTCTACGAGCAGCGCGGCGTGAGACTACCGCTGATGATCTCGGTGACCATCACCGACCGCAGCGGCCGTACGCTGTCCGGCCAGACGCTGGAGGCGTTCTACCTCTCCATTCGCCACGCCAAGCCGTTCAGCGTCGGGATCAACTGCGCCCTCGGCGCCCGCGACATGCGCCCCTACATGGAGGAGCTGTCACGGATGGCCGAGTGCTACGTGAGCAGCTACCCGAACGCGGGTCTGCCGAATGCATTCGGCGAGTACGATGAGCAGCCAGCGGAGACCGGCGAGCTGCTGCGCGACTTCGCGGCTTCCGGTTTTGCCAACATCGTCGGTGGATGTTGTGGAACCACGCCGGATCATATCAAGGCCATTGCTGCCGCGGTCGACGGGGTAACGCCGCGAGAGCTGCCGGAATCGAGCTGGCTGCGACCCCATCCCGCATCCCCCATCCCGCATCCCGACCACTACACGCGCTTCAGCGGCCTAGAAGCCCTTGTAATCCGCCCCGACGCAAACTTTCAGATGGTTGGTGAAAGAACGAATGTGACGGGCTCGGCAAAGTTCGCCCGTCTCATCAAGGCTGACAATTACACCGAGGCCGTCAGCGTAGCAATGGATCAAGTACGCAGCGGCGCCAACCTGATCGACGTGAACATGGACGAGGGCATGCTCGACTCCGAGCAGGCCATGACCACGTTCCTCAACTACATCGCGACCGAGCCCGAGATCGCGCGCGTACCGGTCATGATCGACAGCTCGAAGTGGACGGTGCTCGAGGCCGGTCTTCGCTGCGTCCAGGGGAAGAGCGTCGTCAATTCCATCAGTCTGAAGGAAGGGGAGGCGGACTTTCTCGCCAAGGCGCGCACCGTCCAGCGCTATGGCGCGGGGGTCGTGGTCATGGCGTTCGATGAGATCGGCCAGGCCGACACCATCCAGCGCAAGGTGGAGATCTGCCAACGTGCCTACAAGCTCTTAACCGAGACTGTTGGATTCGAGCCGACCGACATCATCTTCGACCCGAACATCCTGGCGATCGCGACCGGACTCGAGGAGCACAACGATTACGCGGTGAACTACATCGAGGCGACGCGGACCATCAAGGACACGTGTCCCGGCGTGAAGATCAGCGGCGGCGTCAGTAATCTCTCGTTCTCGTTCCGCGGCAACGACCGCGTCCGTGAGGCGATCCATTCGGCGTTCCTCTACCACGCCATCAAGGCGGGCATGGACATGGGGATCGTGAACGCCGGCCAGCTCGTCGTCTACGAAGACATCCCGAAGGATCTGCTCGAGCACGTCGAAGACATCATCTTCAATCGGCGTCCTGATGCGACTGAGCGGATGGTGCAGTTCGCCGACACCGTGAAGGGGAGCGGGACCAGGAAGGAACTGGATCTCACCTGGCGCGAGGCGACTGTGGAGAAGCGCCTGTCATTCGCGCTCGTCCACGGGGTTGTCGACTTCATCGAGGCGGACGTCGAGGAGGCCCGGCAGAAGTACGCGCGGCCGCTCGAGATCATTGAAGGCCCGCTGATGGACGGGATGAAGATCGTCGGCGACCTGTTCGGGGCCGGCAAGATGTTTCTACCCCAGGTCGTCAAGAGCGCCCGCGCGATGAAGAAGGCGGTGGCCTACCTCGAGCCCTACATGGAGAAGGAGAAGGCGGCGCGCCTGAAGGCGGACCCCAAGGGGGGCGGCAGCCAGGGACGCATCGTCATGGCC